>NZ_JAWOAI010000304.1:0-12082 GCF_033194735.1 Streptomyces sp. W16 | reverse complement strand
CAGGGCGCCCTCCAGGAGGGCGACGACGCACTCGCCGGCACCCGGCACGCCGCCCACGCGCGTGTGTCGGCCGCCACCGCCGCCGAGGCGGGCGTCAAGGACGGCGACGCCCTCGCGGTGACCGGTACCTCCGGAACCGTCGAACTCCCGCTGCTGATCACCGAGATGCCCGACCGCGTGGTCTGGCTCCCGCTGAACTCCACCGGCGGGGGCGTCGCCTCCGACACCGGGGCGCTGCCCGGCGCACTCGTCCGCATCGGCCCGGCCACGCTCGCGGGCGAGGCCCCCAAGGAGGTGGAGGCATGAGCCCGTACCCGTACCTCGCTGCCGAAGACCTCTCCATGTTCGGCCGCGACCCCTGGTGGCTGGTCGTCGTCAAGGCGGTGTTCTGCTTCGCCTTCCTGATGATCACCGTGCTGTTCTCGATCGTCTGGGAACGCAAGGTCGTCGCCTGGATGCAGCTGCGCATCGGCCCCAACCGGCACGGCCCCTGGGGCATGCTCCAGTCGCTCGCCGACGGCGTGAAGCTGATGCTCAAGGAAGACCTCATCGTCAAGCGCGCCGACAAGGCGATCTACATCCTCGCGCCGATCGTCGCGGCCATCCCGGCCTTCATGGCGATCGCGGTCATCCCCTTCGGACCGGCCGACAACGAGGTCTCGATCTTCGGCCACCGCACCACGATGCAGCTCACCGACCTGCCGATCGCGATGCTCTACATCCTCGCGGTCGCCTCGGTCGGCATCTACGGCATCGTCCTCGCGGGCTGGAGCTCCGGCTCCACCTACCCGCTCCTGGGCGGCCTGCGCTCCTGCGCGCAGATGATCTCCTACGAGATCGCCATGGGCGCCGCGTTCGCCTCGGTGTTCCTCTACTCCGGGTCGATGTCCACGTCGACGATCGTCGAACAGCAGCACGACCGCTGGTACATCATCCTGCTGCCGGTCTCCTTCATCATCTACGTCATCACGATGATCGGCGAGACCAACCGCGCCCCCTTCGACATGCCGGAGTCCGAGGGCGACCTGGTCGGCGGCTTCAACACCGAGTACTCGTCCATCAAGTTCGCGCTGTTCATGCTCGCCGAGTACGTGAACATGGTCACGGTCTCCGCGGTGTCGACCACGCTCTTCCTGGGCGGCTGGCGGGCCCCGTGGCCGATCAGCTCCTTCTGGGAGGGCGCGAACCACGGCTGGTGGCCGATGCTCTGGTTCGTCATCAAGGTCCAGCTGCTGCTGTTCTTCTTCATCTGGCTGCGCGGCACTCTCCCGCGCGTGCGCTACGACCAGTTGATGAAGCTCGGCTGGAAGGTCCTCATCCCGGTCTCTGTGGTCTGGCTGATGCTCGTCGCGACCGTACGGACCCTCAAGAACGAGAACTACGACTTCGCCGACATCGCCCTCTACATCGTCGGCGGTGTCCTCGTCCTGCTGTTGCTGTCCTTCATCGCGGACATGTTCCGCCAGAAGGCCAAGGAAGACGCGCTACTGGCCGAGGAACCCGCCGGGTTCGACGCGATGGCGGGCGGATTCCCCGTACCGCCGCTGCCGGGACAGGAGTTGCCGCCGGTGCCTCGGCGCCCCTCGCGACGCGAGCGGGAGCTGATTGTCAGTGGTGGCTCGGATACTGGCAGTGACGGATCTCTGGATGGAAAGGAGGCGTCCGATGGCTGAGGAGCCCAAGGAGACCAAACCCGGTTTCCAGAACCCCGTGGCCGGCTTCGGCGTGACCTTCAAGGCCATGTTCAAGAAGCGGCTGACCGAGCAGTACCCGGAGCAGCAGAAGACCACAGCCCCCCGGTTCCACGGACGGCACCAGCTCAACCGCCATCCGGACGGCCTGGAGAAGTGCGTCGGCTGCGAGTTGTGCGCGTGGGCCTGCCCCGCCGACGCCATTTATGTGGAGGGCGCCGACAACACCGACGAGGAGCGCTACTCGCCGGGCGAGCGGTACGGCCGCGTCTACCAGATCAACTACGCCCGCTGCATCCTGTGCGGCCTGTGCATCGAGGCGTGCCCCACGCGCGCGTTGACGATGACCAACGAGTTCGAGCTGGCGGACAGCAGCCGCGCCAACCTCATCTACACCAAGGAACAGCTGCTGGCCGGCCTCGACGACACCATGGTCGACAGCCCGCACGCCATCTACCCGGGGATGAACGAACAGGACTACTACCGGGGCCTGGTGACGGAGGCCGCACCCGGCACGGTGCCCCAAGTCGCCGTATCCAAGGGCGAGAAGCCCGAGGAAGAGGGGGTGGAGGCATGAGCGCGCAGTTCACCGCCGCTGCCTACTCCACCTCCACCGGCGAGGCCTTCCAGTTCTGGGTCCTCGGCACGGTCGCGGTGATCGGCGCCCTGTCCACCATCCTCATGAAAAGGGCCGTGCACAGCGCCCTCTCCCTCGCCGGGACCATGATCATCCTGGCGGTCTTCTACCTCGCCAACGGCGCCTACTTCCTGGGCGTCGTGCAGATCGTCGTCTACACCGGCGCGATCATGATGCTGTTCCTCTTCGTGGTGATGCTGGTCGGCGTCACGGCCGCCGACTCCCTGACGGAGACCATCAAGGGCCAGCGCTGGCTGGCCCTTCTCTGCGGGCTCGGCTTCGGCATCCTGCTGGTCGCGGGCATCGGCAACGCCTCGCTCAGTCAGTTCGACGGCCTGAGCACGGCCAACGCGAACGGCAATGTGCAGGGCCTGGCCGCCCTCATCTTCACCAAGTACGTGTTCGCCTTCGAAATCACCGGCGCCCTGCTGATCACGGCCGCCGTCGGCGCCATGGTGCTCACGCACCGCGAGCGCACCGAGCGGCCCAAGACCCAGCGCGAGCTGTCCGAACAGCGCGTCCGCGAGGGCAAGCACGTCCCGCCGCTCCCGGCCCCCGGTGTCTACGCCCGGCACAACGCGGTGGACGTCCAGGGCCTGCTGCCCGACGGCACCCCGTCCGAGCTCACGGTCAGCAAGACGCTCCGCGACCGCGGCCAGATCCGCGATGTGTCGAACCAGGCGCTCAACGACCTGCGAGCCCTCGAACAGCGCGCCGAGGAGCGCCTGGACCGGACCGGGATCGAAGCGGCGGACCTCAAGCGGACCGAGGAGGCGTCGAAGTGAACCCCGTCAACTACCTCTATCTCTCCGCCCTGTTGTTCACGATCGGCGCCACCGGCGTACTGATCAGGCGGAACGCGATCGTCGTCTTCATGTGCATCGAGCTGATGCTCAACGCCTGCAACCTCGCGTTCGTCACCTTCTCCCGGATGCACGGCAACCTCGACGGTCAGGTCATCGCCTTCTTCACGATGGTCGTCGCCGCCGCGGAGGTCGTGGTCGGGCTCGCGATCATCGTGTCGCTGTTCCGTTCCCGCCACTCGGCCTCGGTCGACGACGCCAGCCTGATGAAGCTCTGAGGGGTCGCTGAATCGTGGAGAACCTGATTGCGCTGCTGGTAGCGGCGCCTCTGCTCGGAGCGGCCGTACTGCTGTGCGGCGGCCGGCGGCTCGACGCCGTCGGCCACTGGATCGGCACGCTCCTGTCGTCCGCCTCCTTCGTGATCGGTGTCGTCCTCTTCACCGACCTCCTGGGGAAGAACGCCGAGCACCGGACGCTCATGCAGCACCTGTGGACCTGGGTCCCCGTCGAGGGCTTCCAGGCGGACGTCACCTTCCGCCTCGACCAGCTGTCGATGACCTTCGTCCTGCTGATCACCGGTGTCGGCTCGCTCATCCACCTGTACTCGATCGGGTACATGGAGCACGACGAGCGCCGCCGCCGCTTCTTCGGCTATCTGAACCTGTTCCTCGCGGCGATGCTGATCCTCGTCCTCGCCGACAACTACCTGCTCCTGTACGTCGGTTGGGAAGGCGTCGGTCTCGCCTCCTACCTGCTGATCGGCTTCTGGCAGCACAAGCCCAGCGCGGCGACCGCCGCGAAGAAGGCCTTCCTGGTCAACCGGGTCGGCGACATGGGCCTGTCGATCGCCATCATGCTGATGTTCACGACCTTCGGGACCTTCGCCTTCGGGCCGGTCCTCAGCCACGTCGGTGACGCCTCCGAGGGCAAGCTCACGGGCATCGCCCTGATGCTGCTCCTCGCCGCCTGCGGCAAGTCCGCCCAGGTACCGCTGCAGTCCTGGCTCGGCGACGCGATGGAGGGCCCGACCCCGGTCTCGGCCCTCATCCACGCGGCGACCATGGTGACCGCGGGCGTGTACCTGATCGTCCGCTCCGGAGCGATCTTCAACGCGGCGCCCGACGCGCAGCTCGTCGTCACCGTCGTCGGTGCCGTCACGCTCCTGTTCGGTGCGATCGTCGGTTGCGCGAAGGACGACATCAAGAAGGCCCTCGCGGGCTCGACCATGTCGCAGATCGGCTACATGGTGCTCGCCGCGGGCCTCGGCCCCATCGGCTACGTCTTCGCGATCATGCACCTGGTGACGCACGGCTTCTTCAAGGCCGGACTGTTCCTCGGCGCCGGTTCGGTCATGCACGGCATGAACGACGAGGTCGACATGAGGAAGTACGGCGGCCTCAGGAAGTACATGCCGGTCACCTTCATCACCTTCGGCCTCGGCTACCTCGCCATCATCGGCTTCCCGGGCCTGTCCGGCTTCTTCTCCAAGGACAAGATCATCGAGGCGGCCTTCGCGAAGGGCGGCACCGAGGGCTGGATCCTCGGCGGCGCTGCCCTGCTGGGCGCGGCCATCACGGCGTTCTACATGACGCGCGTGATGCTGATGACCTTCTTCGGAGAGAAGCGCTGGCAGCCGGACGAGAACGGCAACGAGCCGCACCCGCACGAGTCCCCGAAGACGATGACGATCCCGATGATCGTGCTGGCCTTCGGATCGGTCTTCGCCGGCGGCATCTTCGGCATCGGCGACCGCTTCCTGCACTGGCTGGAGCCCATCACCGGCCACGAGGAGGGCAACTCCCCGGTCAGCGCCCTGACGGTCACCCTGGCCACCATGGTGGTGCTCGTCATCGGCGTCGGGATCGCCTGGGCGCAGTACGGGCGCCGTCCGGTCCCGGCCGTCGCCCCGCGCGGGTCGCTGCTCACCAGGGCCGCCCGCCGCGACCTCCTCCAGGACGACTTCAACCACGTCGTCCTGGTGCGCGGCGGCGAACACCTCACCCGCTCCCTGGTCTACGTCGACCACACCCTGGTCGACGGCGTCGTCAACGGCACGGCGGCCTCCATGGGCGGCCTCTCCGGAAGGCTGCGCAAGCTGCAGAACGGCTATGCGCGGTCGTACGCGGTCTCGATGTTCGGCGGTGCGGCCATCCTCGTCGCCGCGACCCTGCTGATGAGGGCGGTCTGATACCGATGTCCTTTCCCCTCCTGACAGCGACGGCGGCGCTCCCGGCCCTCGGGGCGGTGACCACGGCCGCCGTCCCGGCCGCCCGGCGCACCGCCGCGAAATGGCTGGCGCTGTTCGTCTCGCTGGCGACGCTCGCGCTGGGCATCGTCATCCTGGTGCGCTTCGACCCGGGCGGCGACCGCTACCAACTGACCGAGTCCCACCCCTGGATCGCCGACTTCGGGGTCCGCTACGAGCTGGGTGTGGACGGCATCGCGGTCGCGCTCATCGCGCTCACCGCTCTGCTGATCCCCTTCGTGATCCTGGCCGGCTGGCACGACGCCGACCCCCTGGAGACCGGCAGCAAGCGCTGGCGGCCCACCCAGGGCTTCTTCGCCCTCATCCTTGCGGTGGAGGCGATGGTGATCATCTCCTTCGAGGCCACCGACGTCTTCCTCTTCTACATCTTCTTCGAAGCCATGCTGATCCCGATGTACTTCCTCATCGGCGGCTTCGGCGACCGGGCCCACGAGCACGGGGACGAGGCGGCGGCCACCCAACGGTCGTACGCCGCCGTCAAGTTCCTGCTCTACAACCTGGTCGGCGGTCTCATCATGCTGGCGGCCGTGATCGGCCTCTACGTAGTGGCCGGGAACTTCTCGCTCGCGGACATCGCGCAGGCGCGGGCCGACGGCTCGCTGCACATGGCGACCAACACCGAGCGCTGGCTGTTCCTCGGCTTCTTCTTCGCCTTCGCGGTGAAGGCGCCGCTGTGGCCGCTGCACACCTGGCTGCCCAACGCCATGCAGGAGTCCACCGCGCCGGTCGCCGTGCTCATCACGGCGGTCGTCGACAAGGTGGGTACCTTCGCGATGCTCCGCTTCTGCCTCCAGCTCTTCCCGGAGGCCAGCAAGTGGGCGACGCCGGTCATCCTCGTCCTCGCCCTGATCAGCATCATCTACGGGGCGTTGCTCGCGGTCGGGCAGCGGGACATCAAGCGGCTGGTGGCGTACGCGTCGATCTCGCACTTCGGGTTCATCGTGCTGGGCATCTTCGCGATGACCAGCCAGGGCCAGTCCGGCGCGACGCTCTACATGGTCAACCACGGCATCTCCACGGCCGCGTTGATGCTGGTCGCCGGGTTCCTGATCTCGCGGCGCGGCTCGCGTCTGATCGCCGACTACGGAGGGGTGCAGAAAGTGGCCCCGGTGCTCGCGGGCACCTTCCTGATCGGCGGTCTGGCCACCCTGTCGCTGCCGGGGCTCGCGCCCTTCGTGAGCGAGTTCCTGGTCCTGGTGGGCACGTTCTCGCGCTACCCGGCGATCGGGATCATCGCGACCTTCGGCATCGTCCTGGCCGCGCTGTACACCCTCGTCCTCTACCAGCGGACGATGACCGGCCCGGTGAAGCCCGAGGTCGCCACGATGCCGGACCTGCGACCGCGTGAACTCCTGGTCGTCGCCCCGCTGATCGTGCTGCTGATCTTCCTGGGCGTCTACCCGAAGCCCATCACGGACATCGTGAACCCGTCGGTCAAGCAGACCCTGTCCGACGTACACAAGAAGGATCCCAAGCCCTCGGTGGAGGCGGCCAAGTGAGCGCAACAGCCGTCCACAGCCTGTGGACAACGGCGGCAGCCGCGGACCCGATCTCGAAGATCCCCACACCGAAGATCGAGTACGGGCAGTTGTCGCCCACCTTGATCATCCTCGGCGCGGCGCTCATCGGGGTACTGGTCGAGGCGTTCGTCCCGCGCAAGTCCCGTTACTACGCCCAGGTGTTCGTGTCCGTCGTAGCGCTCTGCGCCGCCTTCGCGGCGGTCGTGGCGCTCGCGGCGGACGGGTACGGCACCACCAAGGCGCACATCGCAGCGATGGGCGCGATCGCGGTCGACGGACCGTCCCTGTTCCTCCAGGGCGTGATCCTGCTGTCCGGACTGGTCGGCCTGTTCACCTTCGCGGAGCGGCGACTCGACCCCGAGGCACACGGCAACCGGGTCGACTCCTTCGCCGCGCAGGGCGCGTCCGTGCCCGGCAGCGACAGCGAGAAGGCCGCGGTCAAGGCCGGTTTCACCACCACGGAGGTCTTCCCGCTCCTGCTCTTCGCGGTTTCCGGAATGCTGGTCTTCCCGTCGGCCAACGACCTGTTGACCCTGTTCGTGGCCCTGGAAGTCTTCTCCCTCCCGCTCTACCTCCTGTGCGCCCTGGCCCGCCGCAAGCGGCTCCTGTCGCAGGAGGCCGCGGTCAAGTACTTCCTCCTCGGCGCCTTCGCCTCCGCGTTCACCCTGTTCGGCATCGCACTGCTCTACGGCTACGCGGGCTCGATGTCGTACGCCACGATCGCGCAGGTCGTCGACGGCTCCATCACCAACATCAACCCGGCCCTCGCCGACACCATGGGCAACGACGCACTGCTGCTCATCGGCGGCGCGATGATCGTCATGGGGCTGCTGTTCAAGGTGGGCGCGGTGCCGTTCCACATGTGGACGCCGGACGTCTACCAGGGCGCGCCCACCCCGGTCACCGGCTTCATGGCCGCCGCGACCAAGGTGGCCGCCTTCGGAGCGCTGCTCCGGCTGCTCTACGTCGTGCTGCCGGGCCTGCGCTGGGACTGGCGGCCCGTCATGTGGGGCGTCGCGATCATCACGATGCTGGGCGGCGCGATCGTCGCGATCACCCAGACCGACATCAAGCGGCTCCTGGCGTACTCGTCGATCGCGCACGCGGGCTTCATCCTCGCGGGCGTCATCGCGACCACCCGGGACGGCGTCTCGTCCGTCCTCTTCTACCTGGGCGCCTACTCGTTCGTGACGATCGGCGCCTTCGCGGTCGTCACGCTCGTACGGGACGCGGGCGGCGAGGCGACGCACCTGTCGAAGTGGGCGGGGCTCGGGCGGAGGTCGCCGTTGGTCGCGGCCGTGTTCGCGGTGTTCCTGCTGTCCTTCGCGGGTATTCCGCTGACGGCCGGCTTCGCCGGGAAGTTCGCCGTGTTCAAGGCGGCGGCGGCCGGCGGCGCGGCCCCGCTGGTCGTGGTCGGTGTGCTCTCCTCGGCGATCGCGGCGTTCTTCTACATCCGCGTGATCGTGCTCATGTTCTTCAGCGAGCCGAGGCCCGACGGACCCACCGTCGCGGTCCCGTCCCCGCTGACCATGGCGACGATCGGGATCGGCGTGGCGGTCACGCTCGTCCTCGGTGTGGCCCCGCAGTACTTCCTGGACCTGGCGAACCAGGCGGGGATCTTCGTCCGCTGAGTACAGGCCGAAGGCCCCGGTTCCCTTCTCGGGGGCCGGGGCCTTCGTGCATGTGCTGTCAGGCTTTCGGGCAGACGACCTCGGGGTTCCAGGGTGCGAACAGGCCCTTGGGATTGGGCTTGTAGATCCAGGCGTGGAGGGTGAAGTAGCCGGGGAGCAGGCCCTTCTGGAAGGTCTGCCCGAACAGCGTCGGCGCGGTCGTCTGGCCCGTGTCCTTCACCATCCACTCGACCGCGACCAGTTGGCGCCCTTCGACGAAGTCGGACCCGTCCGCGTACAGCAGGGCCGCCGGTTTCGCCGGATCGAGTGAATCGATGTTCTCTTGGTTGACATAGTGGTAGCCCATGCCGCCCTCGGGCGGGTTGGCGACGCAGTCGTCGGAGCGCTGGTATCCGGGGCTCGGGATGCCCGCGAACGCCTCGTACCCGTACTTCGACGTGGCCTGATACGTCTTGCTCAGCGTGGTCCACACAGCCGGGTCGGGGTCGGACGCGGCGTGGGCCGGGGCGGCGGTCAGCGCGAAGGCCGCGGCCGTCGCCACCGCGACGGCGGTCTTGACGGCACCCCGCAGGGGCCGGGAGGACAGGGGCCGAGGGAACATGGTGGGGCTCCTTGGACTTCGGGAGGCGTCCGCGCACACGGCGCGCCGTCCGTTCGGTGGCGTGGCGGACCTCCCCCGGCCCGTCCGAGCAGCATGTTCCGGCCGTACCCGTCCCGCCATGTGACGGGAGCCATTCGACTGACCACACCCGGTCACCGTCGCCGGCCTGTGGATAACTCCGACGCTGTCAGCGCGGACCCCTATCGTGGACGCAGTGGTCGAGGGACGACGTACGGGGGACGAGCGATGCACGGGATGGGCGGGACGGTTGTGACGACCGAAGTACGGACGCCGACGGCACACGGCGAGAGCGAGGCACTGGCCACGCTCCACCGCGTCTTCGGCTACGACAGCTTCCGCGGCGCGCAGGAAGAGGTCATCGAGCATGTGGTGGCGGGCGGCGACGCCGTGGTCCTCATGCCGACCGGTGGCGGCAAGTCGCTGTGCTACCAGATTCCGTCCCTGGTCAGAGCAGGCACGGGAGTCGTCGTCTCCCCGCTGATCGCGCTGATGCAGGACCAGGTGGACGCGCTGCGGGCGCTCGGCGTGCGCGCCGGGTTCATGAACTCGACGCAGGACTTCGACGAGCGGCGCGTGGTCGAGGCCGAGTTCCTCGCCGGTGAGCTGGACCTCATCTATCTCGCGCCGGAGCGGCTGCGGCTCGACTCCACCCTGGACCTGCTCTCGCGCGGCAAGATCTCGGTGTTCGCGATCGACGAGGCGCACTGCGTGTCCTCGTGGGGCCACGACTTCCGCCCGGACTACCTCTCCCTCTCACTCCTGGGCGAGCGCTGGCCGGACGTCCCGAGGATCGCCCTCACGGCGACAGCCACGGACGCCACGCACAAGGAGATCACCCAGCGGCTGAAGATGCCGGACGCCCGGCACTTCGTGGCGAGCTTCGACCGGCCCAACATCCAGTACCGGATCGTCCCGAAGGCCGACCCCAAGAAGCAGCTGCTGAGCTTCCTGCGTGAGGAGCACGCGGGCGACGCGGGCATCGTGTACTGCCTGTCACGCAAGTCCGTGGAGGCGACCGCCGAGTTCCTGTCCCGCAACGGCATCGAGGCGGTGCCGTACCACGCGGGACTCGACTCGGGCACACGCGCGGCACACCAGTCCCGGTTCCTGCGCGAGGACGGGCTGATCGTCGTCGCGACCATCGCCTTCGGCATGGGCATCGACAAGCCGGACGTACGGTTCGTCGCCCACCTCGACCTGCCCAAGTCGGTGGAGGGCTACTACCAGGAGACGGGGCGTGCGGGGCGTGACGGATCGCCCTCCACGGCCTGGATGGCGTACGGCCTGAACGACGTCATACAGCAGCGCAAGATGATCCAGTCCAGCGAGGGCGACGAGGCGTTCCGCCGCCGCGCCGCCGCCCACCTGGAGGCCATGCTCGCGCTCTGTGAGACGGCACAGTGCCGGCGCGGCCAACTGCTCGCCTACTTCGGCCAGGACCCCGACGCGGCGGCCTGCGGCAACTGCGACACCTGCCTCACCCCGCCGGAGACCTGGGACGGCACGGTCGCCGCGCAGAAGGTGCTGTCGACGGTGGTACGGCTGCAGCGGGAGCGGGGCCAGAAGTTCGGCGCCGTGCAGATCGTCGACATCCTCATGGGGCGCCGGACCGCCAAGGTGATCCAGTTCGACCACGACCAGTTGTCCGTGTTCGGCATCGGCGAGGACCTGGCCGAAGGCGAATGGCGGGGTGTCGTACGGCAGTTGCTCGCACAGGGGCTGCTCGCGGTCGAGGGGGAGTACGGCACGCTGGTGCTCACCGAGGCGAGCGGCACCGTGCTGCGGCGCGAGCGGGAGGTGCCGTTGCGCAAGGAGCCGAAGAAACCGGCGAGTTCGCGGTCGGGGTCGTCGTCCTCCGGCCGGGGCGAGCGCAAGGCCAAGGCCGCTGCGGTCGAACTCCCCGAGTCGCTCCAGCCCGCTTTCGAGGCCCTGCGTGCCTGGCGTGCGGAGCAGGCCCGTGAGCAGGGGGTTCCGGCGTACGTCATCTTCCACGACGCCACGCTCCGGGAGATCGCGACGGTGTGGCCCACGTCGGTGGGGCAGTTGGGGGAGATCAGCGGGGTCGGCGAGAAGAAGCTGGCGACATACGGGGAGGGCGTGATCGGGGTGCTGGCGGGGCTGGGCGAGGCGCCCGGCGCGGGCTCGGGGGCGGTACCGGCGGCAACCGCGGCTCCGGCTACGGCGTCGGCGTCGGCGTCCGCCTCGGTTCGGGGTTCGGTGCCCGCGCCGGCCCGGGCGGCCGGCGACGGTGACCCCGGTGCGGACTACTGGCCGGAGATGGATGCGGAGCCGGAGCCCGAGGACTGGATATAGGGACCGGGACCGGGGCGCAGGGAGCCGGTACAGCCCTCAGCTCAGTGCCGTCAGCCCCGGTGCGAACACGATCAGCAGGGGCAGCAGGGGGATCAGCGCTGCCACCGTCGTCGTCAGGGCCCGGCGACGGCGGCCCAGCCTCGGGCGGGGGTCAAGGAGGCGGTCGACGCGTTCGCCGAGGAGGCGGTGGCTGGAGGCGCAGGAGAGGACACCGCGGTGGTTGTTCAGCTCGATCAGTGCCAGCGCCGTGGTCAGGTGGCCGCAGCGGCGGGAGGCGGTGTCGTCGGCGGCGAGTTCCACCAGCCGGTGGGTCTGGTCGCAGAAGTGGGCGAACAGCGGGACGCGCGGGAAACCCGAGGCCAGCGCGGTCGACAGATGCAGCAGCCAGTCGTGGTGGGCGCGGGCGTGACCGCGTTCGTGGGTGAGGACCGCGTCGAGCTGATGGCCGGTGAGGCGGTGCAGGGCGCCCGTGGTGACGACCAGTTGGGGCGGGTGGCCCGGCATCCACCAGGCGTCCGGGTACTCGTCCTCCAGGACCAGGAGGGGGCCGCGCGCCGGGGGCAGCCCGGCGGGCAGGTCGGGGGCGCGCTCCCGCAGAT
>NZ_JAWOAI010000303.1:0-12121 GCF_033194735.1 Streptomyces sp. W16 | reverse complement strand
GTTGCGGCGACGCCGGCGGACGGCCAGCACCCAGTCGGCGAACCCCGGTCCTGCCGGGGCCTGTTCGGCGGCCTGCTCGCGCAGCGCGTCGCGGAGGAGTTCCTCGACGTTCACGGACGCACCTCCACGGGCGAGTAGTCGCGGGTCGGCTGGAGCTCGATGTCGGCCGGGCCCAGGGCGGCCAACTCCGGTGCGAGAGCGCGGAGTCGGGCCAGGGAGCGGTGGGTGGTGGAGCGTACGGTGCCGACGGTGCAGCCGAGGAGACGGGCCACGTCGGCCTCGGGCAGGTCCTCGAAGTAGCGCAGCACGAGCACGCTGCGCTGGCGGGCGGTGAGCCGGGACAGCGCCTCGCGCATCACCAGGCGCAGTTCGGCCGCCGACGCCGCGTCGACCTCCGCGCCCGCCTCTGGCGGTTCGGCGACGCTGACCTCGCGTTTGCGCCACTTCAGCCGCCAGCGGCTGACCTGCTGGCGGTAGAGGATCCGCCGTACGTAGGCCTCGGGTTCCTCGATCCGCTGCCACCGCCCGGCCGCCTTGGCCAGGGCGTTCTGCAGCAGGTCCTCACCGGCGTGCTGGTCACCTCCGCTGAGCAGCACGGCGGTCTTCAGCAGTGCCGACGACCTGCTGTCCACGAAGTCCCGGAAACTCTCCAGCCCTTCGGCATTCATCGTCACCTTCTCTTCCCCCGGCGGTGCCCGTGCTCCGCCTCTGTATTCCTTGTGACGCTCGCGGGGGTCCGTCGCTATGCCTGTCGGCCCGAGAAATTTCCGCCCGGTCCGCACGGTCCCTGCCGTACGGTGACCGCGTGAGCCGCCCGCTGCTGTTCCTCGACGTCGACGGCCCCCTCAACCCGTACGCCGCGCAGCCGGAGCGCCGTCCCGAGGGCTATACGACGATCAGGGCCGCCGTGCAGCCGGGCCGCCCGCTGAGGGTCTGGCTGAACCCCGCACACGGACCGGCGCTCCTCGCCCTCGGCTACGACCTGTGCTGGGCGACCACGTGGATGGACGCCGCGAACCACTGGATCGGCCCCGTCGTGGGTCTGCCCGAGCTGCCGTACGTCGACTTCGGCACCGACCTGTTCGCCCTGCGGCCCGACGGTGTCCACTGGAAGACGGAGGCGATCGTGGCGTACGCCGAGGGCCGTCCCTTCGCCTGGGTGGACGACGAACAGAGCGCGCCCGACAGCGACTTCGTGACCGCCCACCACCCCGCCCCGGCGCTGCTGCACCACGTGAACCCCCGACTCGGCCTGCGCGAGGGGGACTTCACGGCGCTGGCGGGTTTCGCGGCGACCGTAAGGACGTGAGTCCTGATAGACGCCGAGCGCCCTCCCGGCGGACGGAAGGGCGCTCGACTCACGTCACGGCACCGCTAGTTGTGGCTGTGCAGGATCTCGTTCAGGCCGCCCCAGACCGCGTTGTTCGGGCGGGCCTCGACCGTGCCGGTGACCGAGTTGCGGCGGAAGAGGATGTGGGAGGCGCCGGAGAGTTCGCGGGCCTTGACGATCTGGCCGTCGGGCATCGTGACGCGGGTGCCGGCGGTGACGTAGAGGCCGGCTTCCACGACGCATTCGTCGCCGAGCGCGATGCCGACGCCGGCCTCGGCGCCGACGAGGCAGCGTTCGCCGATGGTGATGCGGACGTTGCCGCCGCCGGACAGCGTGCCCATGGTGGACGCGCCGCCGCCGATGTCCGAGCCGTCGCCGACCACGACACCGGCGGAGATCCGGCCCTCGACCATCGACGTACCGAGCGTGCCCGCGTTGAAGTTGACGAAGCCCTCGTGCATCACGGTGGTGCCCTCGGCGAGGTGCGCGCCGAGCCGGACCCGGTCGGCGTCGGCGACGCGGACGCCCTTCGGGACCACGTAGTCCGTCATGCGCGGGAACTTGTCGACGGACGTCACCTGGAGGTGCAGGCCCTCGGCGCGCGCGTTCAGCCGGACCTTCTCGATGTCGTCCACGGCGACCGGGCCGAGCGAGGTCCAGGCGACGTTGGCGAGGAAGCCGAACATGCCGTCCAGGCTCTGGCCGTGCGGCTTGACCAGGCGGTGCGAGAGGAGGTGCAGGCGCAGGTACACGTCGTGCGCGTCGAGCGGCTTGTCGTCGAGGGAGGCGATGACCGTGCGGACCGCGATCACTTCGACGCCCCGGCGGGCGTCGGGACCGATCGCCTTCGCCGCACCCTCGCCGAGCAGTTCCACGGCGCGCTCGGCGGACAGCCGCTCGGTACCGGCGGGGCCGGGTTCGGCGGACAGTTCGGGCGCGGGGAACCAGGTGTCGAGGACGGTTCCGTCGGCGGTGACGGTGGCGAGGCCGGCGGCAACGGCGCCGGTGGTGCGAGGTGCGGTCGTGTCGGTCATGAGGGAAACCTAACCTGGAGGGGGCGGCGGGGACCAACTCGTCCACGGGGCGTCTCAGGGAACGACACGCGCGGGCCCACGGCACGGCAACAGGTCACGGGTCGTACGCCGGTCGCCGGTCGCCGGTCGCCGGTCGCCGGTCGCCGGTCGCCGGTCAGGGGATCACCCGTCCCAGCACCTCCCGCGCATACCCCTCGTCGTACGCCGCGTCCGTCAGCAGTACCTGCAGACAGATCCCGTCCATCAGCGCGACCAGTGCCCGCGCGGTCACCGGGTCCGTGCGCCGGGACAGTCGCTCGGCGAGGTCTCGGGCCCACTCGTCGGCGACGGGGCGCAGCGCGGGGCGGCGCAGGGCGGCGAGATACAGCTCGTACTCCAGCTCGACGCCCGTGCGGTCGCCCGCGAGCCACTCCCCCATCCAGCCGGCCAGCTCCCCAGCCAGGTCGGTGCGCGGATCCTCCAGACCGCCACGCGCCGCGATCACCTTGGCGAAGCCCTCGTTGGCCTGGCGCAGTGCGGCGACCATCAGTTCGTCGAGGGTGGTGAAGTGGTACGTCGTCGAGCCGAGCGGCACATCGGCCTCGGCGGCGACGGAACGGTGGCTGAGTCCCGCGATGCCCTTCTGTCCGACGACCCGGATCGCCGCGTCGATGATCCGCTGGCGCCGCTCGGGGTCGTAGCGCCGGGCCATCAGTGCGCGCCGCCCAGGTTGAGGACGACGACGCCGATGATGATCAGCGCGATACCGGTGGCCTTCGCGAAGGTCATTCCCTCGCCCAGGAACACCGTCCCGATGCCCACGATGGCGGCGGTGCCGAGGCCGGCCCAGATCGCGTAGGCCGTACCGACCGACATGGACTTCAGGGTCTGCGCGAGCAGGGCGAAGGAGAGCACGTATCCGACGACCGTGAGGACCGACGGCCACAGCCGGCTGAAGCCGTGGCTGAACTTCATGGCGGTGGTGCCGCCCACCTCCGCGGCGATCGCCGTGAGGAGCATCAGGAATCCCATGTGTACGAGTGTACATAACGGCGGACGGTGCGGTCGACCCCCGATGCCGCCGCCTACTCGACCGGGGTGCGAAGCTCGCTCAAGTAGCCGTGTTTCGCGGGGAGTTGATAAAAGAGCACTGGGAATGAGGGGTGAAGTCCCATACGTCGCACGTCGGCCCGGGAATCTCGTAGAAACCGCTCACTGAAACGGCTGCTCACAGCCCTCTCGCTCCACTACTGTTTCACCGTTCACTCACCTGGTTTTCACGGCCACGGCCGTCGCCATGGGCGCCGCTGGAGGAACAGCGCATGCCAGACAGCACGTCCCAGCCCCCTCCCCCGCACAACACCTCTTGGGAGAACGGCTGGACCCCCGACACCTCCCGGGCCCCCGGAACCCGTCGGCTCTGGCTGGCCGGGGCGCTCGCCCTCACCACGATCGCCGTGTGCGCCACGGCGATCGTCATAACGGACAAGCAACCTGACGACACGTCACACACCAAGAAGGCGGCGGACCCGTCGTCGGTCGGATCGGACGGTCCCGGCCTGCTCTCGTTCGCCTCGCCGTCGAAGAAGGACACGCCCACGTCCGACGAGCACACACCGGGCTCCACGAAGTCACCCACCGCGTCGGCCACCGCCACGGAGCACAGCTCCACGCCCTCCGCGAAGACGCCCGCACCGTCCAAGTCGACGTCGTCCCACGGCGGTTCGTCCTCGTCGGGCTCGTCCGGGTCGTCCGGGTCGTCCGGCTCGTCGAGTTCCTCGGCCGCCTGGAAGTCGGTCCGCTCGGTCAACTACCCGGACCGCTACTGGCAGGTGAGCGGCGACTACGTCAAGCTCAACCCGGCCGGTTCCGCCGCGGCCCGCCGCGCCTCGACCTTCAAACTGGTCAAGGGCCTGGCCAAGAGCTCCTGTTACTCGTTCACGACGGCCGACGGCCGCTATCTCCGCCACCGCAACTTCGTCCTCCGCGCGGAACGCAACGACGGCTCGGCCCTCTTCAAGCAGGACGCCACCTTCTGTCCCCGCACGTCGTCCTACTCGGGCGCGGTGATGCTGGAGTCGGTCAACTACCCGGGCCGCTACCTGCGTCACCAGAACTTCCAGCTCAAGCTGGACCGGTACCAGAACAGCAGCCTGTACCAGCAGGACTCGGCGTTCCGGCTGGTGGGCGGGCTCAACTAGGGCCCCTGGACGGTCACTTCACGAAAGGCGATCAGCGAGGCCTTGGGCCGCAGTACGCAGAACTCGTTGCCCTCCGGGTCGGCGAGCACCACCCAGCCCACGGCCTCGCTCTGCCCGACATCGACCCGCCGCGCACCCAGCGCGAGAATCCGTTCGACCTCGGTCTCCTGGTCGTCGGGAGCGAGGTCGAAGTGCAGTCGGTTCTTCACGGTCTTCCGGTCGCTCACCGGCATGAAGCAGATGCCGGTCTCCGCGAACTCCCCCGGCCCGATGACGACTTCGCGTTCCTTCTCGGACAGGATCCGCCAGTCCAGCACCCCGCACCAGAATCGGGCGAGCCCCGGCAGGTCGTGCGCGTCGACGACCACGTGATGCAAAGAAACGGCCATACCCCAAAGGTATGGCCGTTTCCAGTGAACCCAGCAGAACCCGAGAGCTCAGACGTTGAACCCGAGCGCCCGAAGCTGCTCGCGCCCGTCGTCCGTGATCTTGTCGGGGCCCCACGGCGGCATCCACACCCAGTTGATGCGGAGCTCGTTGACGAGGCCGTCCGTGGCGGACTTGGCCTGGTCCTCGATGACGTCCGTCAGCGGACAGGCCGCCGAGGTCAGCGTCATGTCGATGGTCGCGATGTTCGCGTCGTCGATGTGCACGCCGTAGATCAGACCGAGGTTGACGACGTCGATGCCCAGTTCGGGGTCGACCACGTCGAGCAGGGCCTCGCGGACCTCCTCCTCGGAGGCGGGCTTGATCTCCATGGTCTCGGTGTCACTCATGCCGTCTTCCTTTCCGCGTCGGCGTCGACTCCGCCCAGGGCCTGGGCCGTCGCGTCCTTCCACGCCATCCAGCTGAGGAGGGCGCACTTCACCCGTGCCGGGTACTTGGAGACACCGGCGAACGCGATCGCGTCCTCCAGCACCTCCTCCATCGCGTCGTCGGGCTCGGTGCGGCCCTTGGACTGCATCAGCTCCAGGAAGGTCTCCTGGATCTTCTGCGCCTCGGACAGCTCCTTGCCGACGAGGAGGTCGTTCAGTACGGAGGCCGAGGCCTGACTGATGGAGCAGCCCTGGCCCTCGTACGAGACGTCGCTGATCGTCGTGCCTTCGTACTTCACGCGCAACGTGATCTCGTCGCCGCACGTCGGGTTGACGTGGTGCACCTCGGCGTCGCCATCCCGCAAGCCCCGTCCGTGTGGGTGCTTGTAGTGGTCCAGGATGACTTCCTGGTACATCGAATCCAGCTTCACGGTCTCAGTTCACGTCCCTCAGCCGAAGAAGTTCCGTACGTGCTCCAGGCCGTCGACCAGTGCGTCGATCTCGGCCGGCGTGGAGTACAGATAGAACGACGCTCGCGTGGTCGCAGGAATTCCGTAGCGGAGGCAGACAGGCCGTGCGCAGTGATGACCGACACGGACCGCGATGCCTTCCTCGTCCAGCACCTGGCCCACGTCGTGCGGGTGGATGTCACCCAGCGTGAACGAGATCGCCGCGCCCCGGTCCTCGGCCGTGGTGGGGCCGATGATCTTCAGGTCGGGCACGTCCAGCAGACGCTTCACCGCGTACTCGGTCAGCGCGTGCTCATGGGCGAGGATCTTGTCCATGCCGATGGCCGACAGATAGTCGATCGCCGCACCGAGACCGACCGCCTGGGCGATCGGCGGGGTGCCCGCCTCGAACTTGTGCGGGGCGGGGGCGTACGTCGACGAGTGCATCGACACGGTCTCGATCATCTCGCCGCCGCCGAGGAACGGCGGGAGGTCCTCAAGGAGCTCCTGGCGTCCCCAGAGGACGCCGATGCCGGTCGGGCCGCACATCTTGTGGCCGGTGAAGGCCACGAAGTCGGCCTGGAGGGCCTGCACGTCCAGCGGCATGTGCGGTGCGGCCTGCGAGGCGTCGATCAGGACCAGGGCCCCGACCTCCTGCGCGCGGCGCACGATCTTCTCGACCGGGTTGACAGTGCCGAGGATGTTGGAGACCAGCACGAAGGAGACGATCTTCGTCTTCTCGGTGATGACCTCGTCTATGTTCGACAGGTCCAGCCGGCCGTCGTCCGTGAGGCCGAACCACTTCAGCTTCGCGCCCGTGCGCTGCGAGAGCAGCTGCCACGGCACGATGTTGGAGTGGTGCTCCATCTCCGTGATGACGATCTCGGTCTCGTGGTCCACGCGGTAGGGCTCGTCGGCCCAACCCAGCATGTTCGCAACGAGGTTGAGCGACTCGGAGGCGTTCTTCGTGAAGATCACCTCGTCGCGGGAGGGCGCGTTGATGAACGCGGCGACCTTGTCCCGCGCGCCCTCGTACAGCGCCGTGGCCTCCTCGGCGAGCACATGGATGCCGCGGTGCACGTTGGCGTTGTGCTGCTCGTAGTACTCGGAGAGTACGTCGATCACCTGGCGGGGCGTCTGCGAGGTCGCCGCGTTGTCCAGGTACACAAGCTTCTTACCGTCATGAACCGTGCGGTGCAGGATGGGGAAGTCCTTGCGGAGCGCCTCGGTGTCGAGGAGGCCCGGCAACTCTGTCACGCTGATACGCCACCCTTCGCGGTGTAGGCCTCGTAGCCCTCGTTCTCCAGCTTGTCGGCGAGCTCGGCGCCGCCGGACTCGACGATCCGGCCGCCGGAGAAGACGTGCACGAAGTCGGGCTTGATGTAGCGCAGGATGCGCGTGTAGTGCGTGATCAGCAGGGTGCCGACCTCACCGGTCTCGCGGACGCGGTTGACGCCCTCGGAGACGACGCGCAGGGCGTCGACGTCCAGGCCGGAGTCCGTCTCGTCGAGGATCGCGATCTTCGGCTTGAGCAGCTCCAGCTGAAGGATCTCGTGGCGCTTCTTCTCACCGCCGGAGAAGCCCTCGTTGACGTTGCGCTCGGCGAAGGCGGGGTCCATGGAGAGGCGCTCCATGGTCTCCCGGACCTCCTTCACCCAGGTGCGCAGCTTCGGCGCCTCACCGCGGATGGCGGTGGCGGACGTACGAAGGAAGTTGGAGACGGAGACGCCGGGGACCTCGACCGGGTACTGCATCGCGAGGAACAGGCCGGCGCGGGCGCGCTCGTCGACGGACATCTCCAGGACGTCCTCGCCGTCGAGGGTGACGGTGCCGCCGGTGATCGTGTACTTGGGGTGACCCGCGAGCGAGTAGGCGAGGGTCGACTTGCCGGAGCCGTTCGGGCCCATGATGGCGTGGGTCTCGCCCTGCTTCACGGTGAGGTCGACGCCCTTGAGGATCTCCTTCGTGGCGTTGTCGGCCTCGACGGTGACGTGCAGGTCGTGGATTTCAAGCGTTGCCATGGGTTCCTCAGGACTCCTGGGTGAGGGAGACGAGCACGTCGTCCCCTTCGATCTGTACGGGGTAAACGGGTACGGGGCGGGTGGCGGGGAGGCCGGACGGCTTGCCGGTGCGCAGGTCGAACGCTGAGCCGTGCAGCCAGCACTCGATCTGGCAGTCCTCGACCTCGCCCTCGGAGAGCGAGACGTTCGCGTGCGAGCAGATGTCGTTGATCGCGAACACCTCTCCCGCGGTACGGACGACCGAGACCGGCGTGCCGTCGAGTTCCACCCGCTTCGGGGTGTCCTCCTCCAGCTCGCTCAGCCCACAGGCGCGTACGAACGACATCAGACCGACGCCTCCAGCTCCGCGTCGATCTTCTCCAGCAGCCGCTCCTGGATGTCGGCGACACCGATCTGCTGGACCAGTTCGGCGAAGAAGCCGCGGACCACCAGGCGTCGGGCGTCGTCGGCGGGGATGCCGCGGGCCATCAGGTAGAAGAGCTGCTCGTCGTCGAAGCGGCCGGTCGCGGAGGCGTGTCCGGCGCCGACGATCTCGCCGGTCTCGATCTCCAGGTTCGGCACGGAGTCGACGCGGGCGCCGTCGGTCAGCACGAGGTTGCGGTTCATCTCGTACGTGTCGGTGCCCTCGGCCTTGGCCTCGATGAGCACGTCACCGATCCACACCGCGTGCGCGCCCTCGCCCTGGAGCGCGCCCTTGTAGATGGCGTTGGACTTGCAGTGCGGGACGTTGTGGTCGACCAGGAGGCGGTGCTCCTGGTGCTGGCCGGCGTCCGTGAAGTACAGGCCGAACAGCTCGGCCTCGCCGCCGGGTCCGGCGTAGGCCACGCGCGGGTGCAGTCGTACGAGGTCGCCGCCGAAGGTGACGACGAACGACTTGAAGGTGGCGTCGCGGCCGATCAGCGCGTTGTGCTGGCCGACGTGCACGGCCTTGTCGTCCCAGTCCTGGACGGAGACGACGGTCAGCTTGGCGCCGTCGCCGAGGACGTACTCGACGTTGGCGGCGAGGACCGCGTCACCGGTGTGGTCGATGACGACGACGGCCTCGGCGAAGGCTCCGAGCTCGACGACCTGGTGGCCGTAGGCGACCCCGCCCTCGCCGTGCACGACGATGCGGATCGGCTCGGTGAGGACCGTGTCCTTGGGGACGGTGACGACCGAGGCCTTCTCGAAGGACGAGTAGGCCTGGGCGGCCACGCGGTCCACCGGGGTGCCTGCCTTGCCGAGCCGCGCGTCGTCACGGCCGACGGTCTCCACGGTGACCCCTTCCGGGGCCCCGATGGCGACCTTCACGCCGTCGCCGGTGGCGACCGCGGTGCCGTCGTGCAGCCCGCGCAGGCGCTCCAGCGGGGTGAACCGCCACTCCTCCTCGCGGCCGTGGGGGACCGGGAAGTCCGCCACGTCGAAGGAGGGGGGCGCGCTCATGCGCGTGGCGACGGTCGACTCGGCGGCCACCGCGATCGATCCGGCGGTGGTGGAGGACCCCACCGTGGAGTTCTGAGCCTCAGCCATGGCTGTCGTAGTGCTCGCTTTCTGAAGTCAAGAAATGTGCTGACCGATGGGCGGGGTCAGCCGACCGCGCCTTCCATCTGGAGCTCGATCAGCCGGTTGAGCTCAAGGGCGTACTCCATCGGCAGCTCCTTGGCGATCGGCTCGACGAAGCCGCGCACGATCATCGCCATCGCCTCGAACTCGGTCATGCCCCGGCTCATCAGGTAGAAGAGCTGGTCGTCGCTGACCTTGGAGACGGTTGCCTCATGGCCCATGGACACGTCGTCCTCGCGGACGTCCACGTACGGGTACGTGTCCGAGCGGGAGATGGTGTCGACGAGCAGCGCGTCGCACAGCACGTTCGACTTGGAGCCGTGGGCGCCCTCGCCGATCTCGACGAGACCGCGGTAGGACGTACGACCGCCGCCGCGCGCCACCGACTTGGAGACGATGTTGGAGGAGGTGTTCGGCGCCATGTGGACCATCTTGGAGCCGGCGTCCTGGTGCTGGCCCTCGCCCGCGAAGGCGATGGAGAGGGTCTCACCCTTGGCGTGCTCGCCCATGAGGTAGACGGCCGGGTACTTCATCGTCACCTTGGAGCCGATGTTGCCGTCGATCCACTCCATGGTCGCGCCCTCGTAGGCGACGGCGCGCTTGGTGACCAGGTTGTAGACGTTGTTCGACCAGTTCTGGATGGTCGTGTAGCGGCAGCGGGCGTTCTTCTTGACGATGATCTCGACGACCGCGCTGTGCAGCGAGTCCGACTTGTAGATCGGGGCCGTACAACCCTCGACGTAGTGCACGTAGGCACCCTCGTCGACGATGATCAGGGTCCGCTCGAACTGGCCCATGTTCTCCGTGTTGATCCGGAAGTACGCCTGCAGGGGGATCTCGACCTGCACGCCCTTCGGCACGTAGATGAAGGAACCGCCGGACCAGACCGCGCTGTTCAGCGACGCGAACTTGTTGTCGCCGACCGGGATGACGGTGCCGAAGTACTCCTTGAAGAGCTCCGGGTGCTCCTTCAGCGCGGTGTCGGTGTCCAGGAAGATGACGCCCTGCTCCTCCAGGTCCTCACGGATCTGGTGGTAGACGACCTCGGACTCGTACTGCGCGGCGACACCGGCGACGAGGCGCTGCTTCTCCGCCTCGGGGATGCCGAGCTTGTCGTACGTGTTCTTGATGTCCTCGGGCAGGTCCTCCCAGGACTCCGCCTGCTTCTCCGTGGAGCGCACGAAGTACTTGATGTTGTCGAAGTCGATGCCGGAGAGGTCGGAGCCCCAGTTCGGCATGGGCTTCTTCTCGAACAGGCGCAGGCCCTTGAGACGGAGCTTGGTCATCCACTCCGGCTCGTTCTTCTTGCCGGAGATGTCCCGGACGACGTCCTCGTTGATGCCGCGCTTGGCGGAGGCACCGGCCACGTCGGAGTCGGCCCAGCCGTATTCGTACGTACCCAGACCCTCTAGCTCGGGGTGGGCAGTCTCCTCGATGGGGAGCGTCATGCGGGGTTCCTCCCGGCGGTACTTGCAGATGCGTTATGTGTGGTCTTGGGGATGAACGTGGTGCACACACCGTCGCCGTGGGCGATGGTCGCCAGTCGCTGGACATGGGTGCCGAGCAGCTGGGAGAAGAGCTCTGTCTCCGCCTCGCACAGTTGCGGGAACTGCTCGGCGACATGGGCGACCGGGCAGTGGTGCTGGCAGAGCTGCTCACCGACCGGTGCGCTACGCGCCGTAGCAGCGTACCCGTCCGCGCTCAGGGCCTTGGCCAGGGCTTCCGCGCGATTCTCGGGGGCCGCGGCCTCGACGACTTTGCGGTAGGCGATGGCCTGGGCGGCCATGCGGTCACGGGCGAAGGCGACGACCGCCTCGTCCCCGCCCTCACGCTGCGCGATCCAGCGCAGCGCGTCCGCGGCGAGCTTGTCGTAGGACTGGTCGAAGGCGTCGCGCCCGCAGTCGGTGAGGGCGAACACCTTTGCGGGCCGGCCGCGCGTGCGCGCTCCGTAGACCCGCTGCTCACGTGCTTCCACGACGTCGTCGGCGACGAGTGCGTCGAGATGACGGCGTACGGCGGCCTGGGTCAGCCCCAGCCGGCCGGCGAGGTCGGCCACGGTCGACGGGCCGTGGTCCAGGATGGAGCGCGCGACACGGTTGCGGGTGGACCGCTCACCGGTCGCGAGTTCCTCCTGCGGAGCCTCGCCAACGTTTTTCACAACGCCATTGTTGCGTAATTCCTCAGAAGCAGGCAACCCGCGTCCCGGCCACCCGGCGGTGCGCTGCGTCACTTAGGTATACCTAATCTGACCTGCGGAAACGATCTTTGATCGATCAATCGGGTGGCGCCGCCGCCCCCCTTCCGGGAGACTCCACACCCATGCCCACACCCCCTCCCACCGGCCCACTTGTCACCCGGGACACCCTCGCCGCCGACCTGCGCGAGGCGGGCGTGCGCCCCGGTGAGATCCTCCTCGCGCACACCTCCCTGAGCTCCCTCGGATGGGTCTGCGGGGGCGCCGTGGCGGTGGTCCTGGGAATTCTCGACACGCTCGGCCCGGACGGCACCCTGGTGGTCCCCACCCAGACCGCCGACCTCTCGGACCCGGCCCACTGGGGAAACCCGCCGGTCCCCCGCGAGTGGTGGGACACCATCCGCACCTCCATGCCGTCCTACGACCCCCTCGTCACGCCCTCGCTCGGCGTCGGCGTGGTCCCGGAGACCGTCCGCACCTGGCCCGGCGCCCGGCGCTCCGCGCACCCGCAGACCTCCTTCGCGGCGATCGGCCCGCACGCCGCCGAGATCCTCGA
>NZ_JAWOAI010000302.1:0-12127 GCF_033194735.1 Streptomyces sp. W16 | reverse complement strand
CGCCCGGTGCCGCCGACCGCCGCCGCGGCTACCGCACCGCGATGCACCGCCACGGCCTCGACGAGCACATCCGTGTCCTGCCCGGCGGGCTCACCGAGGACGACGGCGCGCGGGCCGCCAGAACCCTGCTCGCGGAGAACCCGCGGCCCAGCGCGGTCCTGGCCTTCAACGACCGCTGCGCCACGGGCGTCCTCGACACCTTCCTGCGGGCCGGTGTCACCGTCCCCGGCGAAATCTCCGTGGTCGGTTTCGACGACACGAGCCTGTCCCGGCTGGCCCACATCGACCTCACCACCGTCGCCCAGGACATCCCCCGCCTCGCGGAACTCGCCGTCGGCCGCGCCATCGCCCGCCTCGACGGCGAGGCCGTACCGGACGGTGAGCAGGTCGTCGCGCCGCGTCTCGTGGTCCGGGGGACCACGGGCGCGCCCGGCACGGGCTGAGCCCGCTACTCCGGCGCCGCCGGCTCCAGGGTCTCGCGGACCTTCGGCAGGATGTTGGTGATGTAGTCCTCGACGACCGTGTCCAGATCGATGTCGTGCTGAGCCCGCTCGGCCAGGTACCAGCGGTGTTCGAGCAGCTCGTGGTAGATCTCGGCCGAGTCCATCGAACCGCGCAGCTCCAACGGTACGGCCCGAACGGTGGGCCGGAACACGTCCCGCACCCACCGGTGCGCGAGCACCTCGGGCCGGGCGGCGAGGGGATCGCCCGGGGCGTAGTCGTCCTGGGTGGCCATCCAGCTCTCCAGGTCGTTGAGCAGCCGCCGCGCCTGGTTCTCCTCGGCGTCCAGACCGGTCAGGCGCAGCAGTTGACGCTGGTGGTGGCCCGCGTCGACGACCTTGGGCACGAAGGTGACGGTGTCGCCGTTCGGGGAGTGCTCGATCTGCATCTCGGCCACGTCGAAGCCGAGTTCGTTGAGGCGCCGGATCCGGCGTTCGATGAAGTGGTACTTGCCCGCCGGATACACCGAGACGCGGGTCAGCTCCTCCCACAGCCCCTGGTAGCGGGCGCAGATCTCCATGCCGAACTCGATCGGGTCGACGGACGGGTGCAGCGCCCCGGACGCCTCCAGGTCGAGCAGTTCCCCGCTGATGTTCACGCGGGCGAGATCGAGGTCGTACTCCCGCTGCCCGTCGCTGAGTCGCGGGTGCAGGTCGCCGGTCTCCGCGTCCACGAGATACGCGGCGTAGGCGCCCGCGTCCCGCCGGAACAGTGTGTTGGACAGCGAGCAGTCGCCCCACGCGAACCCGGCCAGGTGCAGCCGCACCAGCAGCACGGCCAGCGCGTCCATCAGCCGGTGCATGGTGGCCGGCCGCAGCGTCGTCTCGAACATCGAGCGGTACGGCATCGAGCCACCCAGGTGCCGGGTGATCAGCACCGGTTCCAGCGGCTCACCGGCCGTGTCGGCGCGCCCGGTGACCACGGCGAGGGGGTCGACGGCGGGGATGCCGAGCCGGTCCAGGTCGCGCAGCAGCTCGTACTCGCGCAGCGCGGGCCGTTCCGCCAGCTCCTTGACGGCTATGACCTCGCTGCCGGCGCGGGCGTAGCGCACGACGTGCCGGGAGATGCCGCGTGGCAGCGGCACCAGGTATTCGTCGGGCCACTCCTCCAGCGGAACGTCCCAGGGCAGTTCCAGCAGGAGCACCGGATGCTCGGGGTTGGTCGCGTTGATCTGCAGTGCCATGAGGCGACCCTAGAGCGTGTGTTCGCGGGCGCGTCGTGCCGCCTCACGGATCGGACCGGTGTGCAGGGGGCCGTGGCCGGGCAGCAGGGTGTCGGCGTCGAGCGCTTCGAGGATGTCCAGCGAGGCGAGGGCACGGTCGCGCTCGTGGTGGAACATGTCGGGCAGCAGCTGCGGGCCCTTGATCCGCGAGGTCGGATGGCCGCTGACCAGGGCGTCCCCGGAGATCACGAGCCCGCTGTCCGGGAGATGGAACACGCAGTGCCCGCTCGTGTGGCCGGGGGTGTGCACGGGCACGGGCCGGCCGGGCAGGTCGAGCGGGCCGTCCCCGGCCGGGAACGCCTCGGCCGCGGCGACCGGATGCTGTTCCATGCCTCCGGAGCGGATCGTGTGCCCCGCCCAGGGCAGTACGCCGGGACGCCAGGCGTTCTTCAGTACGTCGCACAGGGTCACCTGCTGCAGGAACTCCCGGCGGGCGTGCGGCACTTCGGCCTCGTGCGCGTAGACGGGTGTGCCGTGGGTGCTGTGCAGGTACTCCGCCGAGCCGAGGTGGTCGTTGTGGGCGTGGGTGAGGAGCACCGCCGCGACCGCCTTCACCGAACTCCCCACCTGTTCAAGGGAGTCGAGCACGAGCGAACGGTCCCCGGGATACCCGGTGTCCACCAGTGTGGCCGTGTCCCCGTCCGTGAGGATCACCCAGTTGGTGTTGCTGCCGTGCACGAGATAGGCGGCGTCGGCGACTTGGCGTACTTCTGCCCGCATGATCGTTCCTCGCGTGGTGGTGCTGTTCGGATCCGGCCAATCATTCGGGATCCAGCCAACCAGACGCGTAGGGTCCTGGCGCGCGCGGGGGAAGCCGCCTCCGGCACCGTCCGCCGGAGGCGGCCCCCGCGTGCGTCCGAAGCGGCCGCCTCTCCGCCTCAGCGCACGCCGTGCGGGCGGAACTGCACGCTGATGCGCGGTCCCGCGGCTCGGGTGGTCTTGGGGACGCAGTGCTCCCAGGTCCGCTGACAGGAGCCGCCCATCACGATCAGATCGCCGTGCCCCAGCGCGTGCCGCACCGACGCGCCGCCGCGCAGCGGACGCAGCAGCAGGTCGCGAGGCACGCCCACGGAGAGGATCGCCACCATCGTGTCCACGCGGGCGCCCCGCCCGATCCGGTCACCGTGCCAGGCGACACTGTCCCGGCCGTCCCGGTAGTAGCACAGCCCGGACGTGGTGAACGGCTCGCCCAACTCCCGCGCGTAGTACGCCGACAGCGCGTCCCGGGCCTCGGCCAGCACCGGATGCGGCAGCGCGTCGTCCGTGCCGTAGAAGGCCAGCAGCCGGGGTACGGCCACGACCTGCTCGTACATCTGACGGCGCTCGGCGCGCCACGGCACCTCGGCGGCCAGCTCCTCGAACAGGGCGTCGGCGCCGCTCAGCCACCCGGGCAGCACGTCGATCCAGGCGCCGAGACCGAGCGCGCTGCGGCGGATCCCGTGGAGGGGGCCGAGGCGGAGTCGGTCGGTCTGGTCGAAGAGGGAGCCCTGGAGGTGGTGCGCGGTCATGGGACCACCGTACTCCTTATTCGAATATCTGTTCCTATTTAGTGGTGGTCTCCTCGGGTCTCGCTCTTTGGATACACCCGTGTATCGGATACATTCACGTATCGAACATCGGGACGCGGAGGTCCGGACATGGTGGCGGAGGCGACGGCCAAGCGTGTGACCAGGCGCCGGGTCCGTACCCGCGCCAACCTGCTGGACGCCGCGTTCGCCGTGTTCGCCGCGAAAGGCTTCGGCCGGGTCTCCATCGAGGAGGTCTGCGAGGCCGCCGGCTACAGCAGGGGCGCCTTCTACTCGAACTTCGACAGCCTGGACGGGCTGTTCTTCGCGCTCTACCAGGAGCGGGCCGACCTGATCGCCGAGCAGGTGGCCGGCGCGCTCGCCCTCGACGGCCCCGACCTCGACGTCCCCGCCGCCGTCGACCGCGTCACCGACGTACTGCTCCTCGACCTGGACTGGCTCCTGGTGAAGACCGACTTCCTGGTGCACGCGGCCCGCGACGCCGCCGTGGCGCAGACCCTGCTGGGACACCGGGCCCGGCTGCGCGGGGCGATCGCGCACCGCCTCGCCCGCGCCGAACTCCCCGCTGTGCTCGGTGACTTGGACGCGGCGGCGTACGCCGTGGTCGCCGCGTACGACGGCGTCACCACCCAACTGCTGCTGGACAAGGACGTGGAGCACGCCCGTGTCTGGCTCAAGCAACTGCTCACCGCCCTGTTGACGGACGGCAGCGGCACGCCCGAACAACTCCCTTGAACCATCGCCTGGTTCGCAACCGAATCCCCAACACAATCCCCAACTGAACTCAACGAGAAGGGCAACGGTCGCCATGGATGCGGACGTCATCGTCGTCGGAGCCGGGCTGGCCGGTCTGGTCGCGGCCCATGAACTGACCAGCCGGGGACGCCGGGTCGCGCTCGTCGACCAGGAGAACGCCGCCAACCTCGGCGGGCAGGCGTTCTGGTCCTTCGGCGGACTGTTCCTCGTCGACTCGCCGGAACAGCGCCGCCTCGGCATCAAGGACTCCTTCGACCTGGCCTGGAACGACTGGCAGGGCAGCGCCGGCTTCGACCGCGTCGACGACGAGGACTCGTGGGCGGTGCGCTGGGCGCGCGCCTACGTCGAGTTCGCGGCCGGCGAGAAGCGGACCTGGCTCGACGGACACGGCATCAAGCTGCTGCCCACCGTCGGCTGGGCGGAACGCGGCGACCTGCGCGCCCACGGACACGGCAACTCCGTCCCGCGCTTCCACGTCACCTGGGGCACCGGCACCGGAGTCGTCGAACCCTTCGTGAACTACGCCAGGCAGGCCGCCCGCGACGGACTGCTCACCTTCTACTACCGCCACCAGGTCGACGAGTTGGTGGTCGAGGAAGGCGAGGCGCGCGGCGTACGCGGCACGGTCCTCGCCGCGGACGACTCGGCACGCGGTGTCTCCTCCAGCCGTGAGGCGATCGGCGAGTTCGAACTCACCGCGCAGGCCGTCGTCGTGACCACCGGCGGCATCGGCGCCAACCACGACATCGTCCGCCAGTACTGGCCCGAGCGCCTCGGCACCCCGCCCGCCGAGATGATCACCGGCGTCCCCGCCTACGTCGACGGCCGGATGCTCGACATCAGCGCCGAGGCGGGCGTACGACTGGTCAATCGCGACCGCATGTGGCATTACACCGAGGGCCTGCAGAACTGGAACCCGGTCTGGCCCGGCCACGGCATCCGCATCCTGCCCGGCCCGTCCTCCCTGTGGTTCGACGCCCTAGGCCGCCGCCTGCCCGACCCGTGCCTGCCGGGCTACGACACCCTCAGCACCCTCAAGTACCTGCGTACCACCGCGGACTTGGCGGACCACGACCACTCCTGGTTCATCCTCACCCAGAAGATCATCGAGAAGGAGTTCGCGCTGTCGGGCTCCGAGCAGAACCCCGACATCACCGCCAAGGACAAGAAGGCGGTCCTGCGCGACCGGCTGCTCGGCAAGGGCGCACCTGGTCCGGTGGACGCCTTCCTGCGCAAGGGCGCGGACTTCGTGACCGCCGGTAACCTGGAGCAACTGGTCGAGAAAATGAACCAGTTGACCGACAAGCCGCTTCTCGACGCGGCTGTGGTGCGCCGCCAGATAGAGGCCCGCGACCTCCAGATGGCCAACCCGTACAGCAAGGACTCCCAGATCCAGGGCATCCGCAACGCCCGCCGCTACATCGGCGACCGCCTGGGCCGCGTCGCCACCCCGCACCGCATCCTCGACCCGGCCGCCGGCCCCCTGATCGGCGTCAAGCTGCACGTCCTCACCCGCAAGACCCTCGGCGGCATCCAGACCGACCTCGACTCCCGGGCCCTGGGCGCCGACGGAAAGCCGATCGGCGGACTGTACGCGGCGGGCGAGGTGGCCGGCTTCGGCGGCGGAGGCGTGCACGGCTACAACGCCCTCGAAGGCACCTTCCTCGGCGGCTGCCTCTTCTCCGGGCGCGCGGCGGGCCGCGCGGCGGCCAAGCAGACCGCCTGACCGGACGCCACGGCCCGTCTCCTCAGCTGTCGAGGAGGCGGGCCAGCACCGCCGCGTGGCTCTCCTGCGGCGACCTGACCGCCGTCACCAGGGTCACCGGCCCCATACGGACCAAGTTCCGCAAGGTGTGCAGGAGTTGAGCCGCCTCCGGCTCGGCGAGCTCCGCCTCGTAACGGCCGCCGAACTCCTCGTACGATCCCTCGCCCGCGTGGTACCACCGGCGTAGTTCGGTCGACGGGGTGAGGGCCTTGGGCCACTCGTCGATCCGGGCCGCGTCCTTGGACAGGCCGCGCGGCCACAGCCGGTCGACCAGGACGCGGACGCCGTCCTCCGGCTCGGGCGGATCGTAGACACGGCGCACGCGGACGGTCACGGGCGGGGCTCCCTCGGGTGGCGGTGGTGCCCGCGAGCCTACGTCCGCGGAGACGCCCGGTACGGGGGCGACGCGGCGTAACTTGACCCGCACATGAAGGATTTCGAGGGAGCGGGCGGCCTAGTCTCTGAGACGAATGATCACCCCTCACTCTGTAGGAGCGCATGTGACGTACCTCCGGCAGGCGTCCACAAGACGCACCGCTGTCCTCCGCCGCAGCGCCGTCGTGGCCACCGTCCCCGTCGCCGTCGCGGCCCTGCTCGCCGCCGCCGCACCGGCCGGAGCCACCACGATCGGCTCGTCCGGCGTGGGCGACCCGTACTTCCCGCTCTCCGGCAACGGCGGCTACCACGTCGCCCACTACGGACTGACGCTCCGCTACGACCCGGCGAGCCGCCACCTCGACGGCAAGGCGGTCCTCACCGCCCGCGCCACCGAGAAGCTCACCCGCTTCGACCTCGACTTCAAGGGCCTGACGATCACCGGCCTGACGGTCGACCACGTCAAGGCCGGCTTCCGCCGCGACGGACAGGAACTCGTCGTCACCCCGCGCAGGGCCCTGCGCAAGGGCCAGGAGTTCCAGATCGCCGTCACCTACAACGGCACCCCCAAGCAGGTCACCGACCCGGACGGCTCGGCGGACGGCTGGATCGTCACCGACGACGGCGCCTTCGTGGCAGGCGAGCCGCAGGGCGCCATGACGTGGTTCCCGGCGAACAGCCACCCCAAGGACAAGTCGTCGTACGACTTCACGATCACCGTCCCGCAGGGGCGCACCGCGGTCGCCAACGGCGTTCTCCTGGGCCAGAAGACGGCTCACGGGAAGACCACGTTCCGCTGGCACGCGCCGGAGCCGATGGCCGCCTACCTCGCCACCGCGACGGTCGGAAAGTTCAAGGTCGAGCAGTACACCACCAAGGACGGGGTCAAGGTGTACAACGCCGTCGACCCCCGCGAGGCCACCGCCGCCGCGCCCGTCCTGAAGAAGCTGCCCTCCGTCCTGGAGTGGGAGAGCAAGCTGTTCGGCCCGTACCCGTTCCGCTCGGCCGGGTCGATCGTCGACCACGCCCCGGACGTCGGCTATGCCCTGGAGACGCAGGGGCGGCCGATCTACGACTCGGCGCCGGACCTCAGCACCCTCGTGCACGAGAACGCCCACCAGTGGTTCGGGGACTCCGTCTCCCTCACCAGCTGGAAGGACATCTGGCTCAACGAGGGCTTCGCCACCTACGCGGAGTGGCTCTACAGCGAGCAGCACGGCGGCAAGACCGCCCAGCAGACCTTCGACGCGCTGTACGCCCGCAAGGCGACCGACGGCCTGTGGGCGTTCCCGCCCGGCGACCCGGGCAGCGGCGCCAACATCTTCGGCACGCCCGTGTACGCCCGCGGGGCCATGGCCCTGCACGAACTGCGCCTGGCCGTCGGCGACAAGACCTTCCTCGCGATCCTGCGCGCCTGGGCGGGCGGACACCGCTACGGGCACGGGACGACCGCACAGTTCATCAGCCTCGCGGAACAGAAGTCGGGGAAGAAACTGGACGTTCTGTTCCACACCTGGCTCTACACGAAAGGCAAGCCGGCCAAGCCGTAGGAGCTGACGAGTTCCTCACATGTGTCGGTCATCGTCGACTCATGATCACTCGTATGTCCCCGGTCGCACTCGTCGCCGCATCCCTCTTTCTGACGGGATGCGGCGGCGGTGCGGTGGCGGCGACTGGCCACGCGACCGGCTCCGCTCCTGCTCCCGCCGCCCCGTCCTCGTCCTCTCCCTCGCCCTCGCCCTCGTCGGAGATATCCGCCGAGGCCGCTCCCCGGCAACTGCCGGGCGTGGGGCCCAGGATGCTGGCCCGCATACCCGCGACCACCGAACAGGTCGTCCTGGTGGCCGGCAGGGGCGAGGACTCGCCCCTCTCCACCCTCGCCCTGTACGAGCGCACCGACGACGGCTGGCAGCAGACCGCGAGCTGGGCCGCGCACAACGCGCTCAAGGGCTGGTCGGACCACCACATGGCCGGTGACCTGCACTCACCGATCGGTGTCTACTCGCTCACTGACGCGGGCGGACTGCTCAAGGATCCCGGCACCAAGCTGTCGTACGACCAGGGGTCGGGCTTCGTGTCGCCCGGCATCGGCTTCGAGGGCGAGTCGCTGGCCGGGTCCTTCGACTACGTGATCGCCATCAACTACAACCGGCAGCCCGGCACTTCACCCCTCGACTGGACCCGCCCCCTCGGCTCCTCGCGGGGCGGCGGCATCTGGATCCACGTCGACCACGGCGGCCCCACCCACGGCTGCGTCAGCATCGCCGAGGACCACATGAAGGAACTGCTGCGTACCCTGGACCCGGCCCGGCATCCCGTCGTCGTCATGGGCGACGCCGCGTCCCTGTCGCACTGACCGCCTAGGATCCGCCCAATGTGCGCACATGTGCTGGTCGCCGAGGACGACGAGATGCAGGCCGAGCTGATACGACGCTCCCTGCTGACCGAAGGCCACACCGCGACCGTGGTCCACGACGGGGCCGCCGCCATCACCGCGGCCAGGAAACTCCGGCCCGACCTCGTGGTGCTCGACCTCATGCTGCCCGTGATCGACGGCTTCGGCGTGTGCCGGGCCCTGCGCGGCGAGGACGACATCCCTGTCCTGATGCTGACCGCCCGCTCCACCGAGGACGACGTCCTGCTCGGCCTGGAACTCGGCGCCGACGACTACATGACCAAGCCCTACAGCCCGCGCGAACTGATGGCCCGCATCCGCACGGTCCTGCGGCGCAGCGGCCGTGCCTCCGAGAGCAGACAGGAGGACACCGTCGTACGGGCGGCGGGCCTCTCCGTCGATCCCGCGCGGCACGAGGTGCGCTGCGACGGGACACCGGTGGACTGCACACCGGCCGAGTTCGAGATCCTCCTCGCCATGACCGCCGAGCCCGAACGGGTCTTCTCCCGGCGGCAGTTGCTCCAGTACACCCGGGGCCTGGACCGGGCGTCCACGGAACGAGCCGTCGACGTCCACATCATGAACCTGCGCAAGAAGATCGAGGCCGACCCACGGCGGCCGGCCCGGCTGCTGACCGTGTTCGGCGTCGGCTACAAGCTGCGCGGCGGTCGCGCGTGAGGCCCCGGATACCGCTGCGCAAGCGGCTGTTGGTCCGCCTCCTCGTCGCCACCGTGCTGATCGCGCTCTGCTCGGTCGGGGCGACGGCCTGGCTGGCGGTGCAGACCACCACCCGGGCCATCCGGGAGGAACAGGGACAGGACCTCGCGGACGACATGCGCATCCTCGCGCAGCTCAGCGGATACGCCGCGACGCACCCCGACTGGAAGGGCGTCGCACCCACCGTCCGCGCGCTGTCGAAGAAGATGGGCCGCCGTATCGCCCTCACCGCCTCCGACCGCACCCTCATCGCCGACTCCGCACCCCACGGCACCTCGCTGCCGCCCCGCGCCGCCGCGAACGTCGACCCGCTGCACACCGACACGTACACGGAACCAGGCGCACAGCTCAGCGGCCTCGACCCCCGGGTCGTCGGACCGTACCGGCTGACCGCGAAAGAGCGGGCCCTGCTGGCGAAGCTGGCCAAGGCCCGCCAGGCGTGCTTCGCCCAGAACGGCATCGACACGACCATCACGGTGACGCCGAGCGGTCGCCCCGTCCTCAACGACGCGGACGGCAACAACGCCAACGGCGACGTGCCCGAGCAGTGCGCCGACGGGAAGCTCAACACCCCGACCGCCACCGAGACCAGAGCACTGAAGGACCTGACCATACGTACCCGCACCTGTTTGGAGCAGGCGGGTATCGTCGACACGTACCCGATGTTCTTCTCGGTCGACGTCGCGGACAAGAGCCTCGGCTCCCGCTATGTTCCGGGCGCGTCTGCCAAGCAGGGCGACACGGCCGACGCACGGAGAGCGCAGACCTGCACCGACAACGGGCGCCGCGCCCAACTCGACCCCTACGTCGCGCCGGTGGCCGAACTGTTCCTGGGCGGCGGGAACACCACCGCGCCCCGCTTCGACGTCTCCCCGGCGAACAAGGCCAAGGTCGTCGGCGCGGCGGCGGCCGTACTGGCGCTCACGGTCCTGGTGACGGCGGTCGTCGCCACGAGACTCGTACGGCCCCTGCGCGCGCTGACCGAGGCGGCCCAGCAACCGCCCGAGCTGCACGTCCGGGTGCCGGTGCGGACCCGGGACGAGACCGGCATCCTGGCCGAGGCCTTCAACGACCTCGCCGAACGCCGTGAACGCATGGAGGCCCAGCGCAAGGCCATGGTCAGCGACATCGCCCATGAACTGCGCAGCCCGCTCACCAACATCCGGGGCTGGCTTGAGGTCACCCGGGACGGCTTCGTCGAACCCGACCCGGCGCTGCTCGGCTCCCTCCATGAGGAGGCGATGGTCCTGCAACGCGTGATCGACGACCTCCAGGACCTCGCGGCGGCCGACGCCGGAATCCTGCGCCTGCACCGCGAACCCGTGCGTGTCGAGGACCTCGTGGACCAGGTCGTCGCCGCGTACCGCGTCTCCGCCGACACGGCGGGCGTCGCGCTGACAGGCAAGGCGGACAACTCGCTCTGGCTGGCGGCGGATCCGGTGCGTATGCGTCAGGTGCTCGGCAACCTCGTGTCCAACGCGCTGCGTCACACACCGGCCGACGGCACCGTCACGCTGACCGCGTGGCGCGACGGCGAGGACGTCGTCCTGACCGTCGTGGACACCGGTACCGGCATCGCGCCCGAGAACCTCCAGCACGTCTTCGAACGCTTCTGGCGCGCCGATCAGTCCCGCAGCCGCCGCACCGGAGGCAGTGGCCTGGGCCTGTCCATCGTCCGGGACCTGGTCGCCGCCCACGACGGCACGGTCGAGGCGGCGAGCGAACCCGGAGCGGGCTCCGTCTTCACGCTGCGCCTGCCCAACTCCCCGTCACCGGAAGGCGATTGACGCCGGTCACTGCTCCCGCAGGCCCCACGGCGAGCCGTACGCCGTCAGCAGGTCCAGGAACGGGCCGGCCGGGAACGCCTCCGGGCCCAGCACACCCGAGCCGGTCCAGACACCCGTGGCCAGCAGCTCCAGGGCGATCACCGGGTTGATCGCGGTCTGCCACACCACGGCCTGGGAGCCGTACTCCGCCATCGACCACTGGTTGTCGACCACGTGGTAGAGGTACACCTCGCGCGGCGCCCCGTCCTTCGTGCCGCGCACCCACGTGCCCGCACAGGTCTTGCCGTGCATACGGTCGCCCAGTGTCGCGGGGTCGGGCAGACAGGCGGCGACAACATCCCGCGGAGAGACGGCAGTTGGCCCCGACGCACTCGGCACGGTGACCGGCTCGGTGCGGTCCAGGCCCAGCAGGTGCAGGGTCTTCAGGGTGTCGATGAACTGGTTGCCGAGGCCGTACTTGAAGGTGACCCGCTTCGCGTCGACCCAGCGCGGGACCAGCAGCACCTCCTCGTGCTCCACGTTCACGCACTCCACCGGGCCGATGCCTTCGGGGAAGTCGAACACCTCGGGCTCGCTGAACGGTTCCGTGGTGAACCAGCCGCGGTCCGCCTCGTAGACGACCGGCGGGTTGAGGCACTCCTCGATCGTGGTCCAGATGGAGAAGGAGGGCGCGAAGTCGTAGCCGTCGACGGTGAGGTTCGCGCCGTCGCGGATGCCGATCTCCTCGATCTCGTCGAAGAGTTCGTCGGCGGCGTACCGGGCGAACACGTCCGAGAGACCCGGCTCCACACCCATCCCGACGAGGGCCAGTGCCCCGGCCTTCTCCCACTCGGCCGCGTCCTCGAACTGCGCGTCCCCGAGCTTGACGCCGCACTCCTCGTACGGCCGGTCCGGGTGCGGCCGGGACAGCGACATCGCCATGTCGAGGTAGTTCGCGCCGGCGGTCCGTGCCGCGCGGAACAGGGGGAGGACGAAGCGCGGGTCGGTCGCGTTCAGCAGCACATCGCACTCGTGCGCGCGCAGCGCCGCCACGACGGCCTCCTCGTCGTTCGCGTCCAGCCGCTCGGCGCGGAACCGGGCGCC
>NZ_JAWOAI010000301.1:0-12230 GCF_033194735.1 Streptomyces sp. W16 | reverse complement strand
CCGCGCCGCCGGCCGTGCCCGGGGTGACCGTGACGGTCGGGGTCGCGCAGCCGGTGGTGGACTTGTCCGGGGCGGGGCTCCGGCCGTCACCGGGGGACGTGCTCTCGTCGCTCGGGGAGGTGCCCGGCGAGAGGCTCGGGGAGTCGCTCGGCAAGGAGTCCGGCGACCGGCCCGGCGAGGCGCTCGACGAAGGGCTCGGCGAGGTGCTCGTCCCACTGGCCGGAGTGCTTGCCCCGCCGGACGGGGTGCCGGCATCGCTGCCGTGCGGGCGCGGAGAGGTGCTTCCGTGCGGGCGCGGAGGCGTGCTTCCGTGCGGGGCCTGCGTGGTGCCCGGCCGTGTCGGCGGCACGTGGTGCGGCGGCGGTACGACGTGGTCGTGGTGGGGCCCGCGATGACCGAGGGGCCGTTCGATCCAGGTGTTGTCGACGACGTTGATGATCGTGATGTGGGTGATCACCTGCGGCGCCGGTGTCACCACGACCACCTCGGCGGGCCGGTACCCGGACCAGGGCCGACCGCTGTTGCCGGCACTCCCGCCCGCCACCCCGGCCTTGAGCGGGTTGCCGCAGGCGCAGCGGACGCGGGGCACGCCCCGGTTGTCGACGAGGACGGCCGTACCGGTCTGGAGGACCGACTGGAATCCGGTCACCCGCGCGTCACGGAACCCGTGGTTGGTGACCTGGGTGTCGGCACGCAGCACGACCGAGGTCAGCCCGCGCAGATAGCCGGGAATCGCGTTCCGGGAGATCCCCTCGGCCTGTGCGAAGGCACCGGCCTTGGCCTGGTCCCGGGTGAGATAGGCGATCTGCCGCTCGACATCGCAGCTGCCGGCCCGCGCGGTGCCGCCGTAGAGGCCGGGTGTGGCGCCTGAGACGGTCCGGGTGCGGCCGACGGACGGGGAGGTGGTCGGCGGGGGTGTCGAGACCGTCTGCGTCGGCTGCGGCGTTCGCGTGACCCGTGGTGGGGTGCTCGGCGCGGTGGCCGTGGAGTCCGTGAAGGGGTCGGGGCCCTGCGCCGCGACGGGCTGCAGGAAGACCTCGCCGCTCGACCTCGTGCCCTTGCCGCTCGGCTTCATGCCCTTGGCGCCGTCGCCGCCGCAGCCGGCGACGAGGAGCGCCGCCGAGAGCGCGCAGGCCGTGGCGATGGTTCCGGTGGATGTGCGCACCGTGTTCTCCCGCCTCAAGCCGGGTGATTCGCCACTATTGTCTGCTTCACCCGCTTGGGTTACGCAACCGGAGGCGTGGAAGACACAGAGTGACGGTCGACGGGGGTGTGACGATGGTGGGAGGAGCGCACGGTCGTGGGATGGTTCACCGCACCCGACTACTGGCTGAGCCGGCTGGTCTTCCAGCGGGCCCTGGCCGGTGTCTATCTGGTCGCGTTCCTCACGGCGGCGCTGCAGTTCCGTGCGCTGATCGGCGAGCGCGGCATGCTGCCGGTCCCCCGTCTCCTCGACCGCGTGCCGTTCCGGCGGGCCCCGAGCGTCTTCCAACTCCACTATTCGGACCGCTTCTTCGCGGTCTGCGCGTGGACCGGCTGCGCGGTGTCGGCGGCACTGGCCGCCGGGCTCGACTCCCAACTTCCGCTCTGGGGCGGGATGGTGATGTGGCTGGTGCCGTGGGCGCTGTATCTGTCGATCGTCAACGTCGGCCAGACCTGGTACGCGTTCGGCTGGGAGTCGCTGCTGCTTGAGGTGGGTTTCCTGGCCGTCCTCCTCGGCAACGACGAGGTGGCGCCACCGGTCGTGGTGCTGTTCCTGCTGCGCTGGGTCCTGTTCCGGGTCGAGTTCGGCGCGGGCCTGATCAAGCTGCGCGGCGACGCGTGCTGGCGGAAGCTCACCTGCCTGGACTTCCATCACGAGACACAGCCGATGCCGGGCCCGCTGAGCTGGTTCTTCCACCACCTCCCCCGCCCCCTGCACCGGATCGAGGTCGCCGCCAACCACCTCACCCAACTCGTCGTGCCCGTCCTGCTGTTCACCCCGCAGCCGATCGCCACGGCCGCCGCGTCCCTGATGATCGCCACTCAGCTGTGGCTGGTCCTGTCCGGCAACTTCTCCTGGCTGAACTGGATCACCATCGCGCTGGCCCTCTCGGCGATCCGCCTCCCGCACACAGCGCCGTCGTCCGTCCCCGGCCCGCCGCCCGTCTGGTACGAGGCCGTGGTCCTGGCCGTCGCCGCCCTGCTGCTGTGGCTCAGCCGCCGTCCGGTCCGCAACATGGTCTCCCGCCACCAGGTCATGAACCGTTCCTTCGACCCGCTCCATCTGGTCAACACCTACGGCGCGTTCGGCAACGTCGGCCGCATCCGGCACGAGGTGGTGGTCGAGGGCACGACGGACGCCGTCCCGCGCGAGGACTCCGACTGGCGGGAGTACGAGTTCAGGGGCAAGCCGGGTGAACCGCACCACTGGCCACGCCAGTTCGCGCCGTACCATCTGCGGCTGGACTGGATGATGTGGTTCGCGGCGCTCTCCCCCGGCTACGCCGAGCCGTGGTTCGGCGCCCTGGTGGAACGGCTCCTGGAGAACGACCGGGACACGCTACGACTGCTGCGCCGCTCCCCGTTCCCGCCGGACACGCCTCCGCGCTACGTCCGGGCCCGTCTCTTCCGCTACCGCTACACGACCTGGCGGGAGTTGAGGGAGACGGGCGCGTGCTGGGAGCGGACGTTCGTGCGGGAGTATCTGCCGCCGACAAGGCTGGCGCAGGTGGTTCAGAGGCCGTAGACGCGGGTTGCCGTGCCTTCGAAGACCTCGTCGCGTTCCGCCGCACTGAGGCCGTCGGTCAACTCACCCGCAGCGGCGGCGACTTCGCCGTAGGTCGCCGCCAAGGTGCACACCGGCCAGTCGGAGCCGAACATCAGCCGGTCCGGCCCGAAGGCGTCGAGTGCTACGTCCGTGTAGGGGCGCAGGTCCTGTGCGCTCCAGGTCTTCCAGTCGGCCTCCGTGACCAGGCCGGACAGTTTGCAGTGGGTGTTGGGGAGCGCGGCGAGGGAGCGGAGGGCCGTCTCCCACGGCTCCAGCCGGCCCGAGGCGATGGGCGGTTTGCCCATGTGGTCCAGGACGAGCGTGAGTTGGGGCAGGGATGCGGCTGCCTGGACACTGGCCGGGAACTGGTGGGGCAGCACCAGCAGGTCGTAGACGAGTCCCGCGTCGGCCACTGCGGTGAGACCCCGGCGTACGTCGGGGCGCAGCAGCCAGTTCGGGTCGGGCTCGCCCTGTACCTGGTGGCGGATGCCCTTGAGGTAGTGGCCGCCCGGGAGTTCGCGCAACCGGGCCAGTTCGTCGGTGATGTCGGAGCGGGTGAGGTCGGTCCAGCCGACGACTCCGGCGATCAGGTCGTGCGTGTCGGCAAGGGTGAGGAACTCCGGGGTCTCCTCGGCGACGGTGATCGTCTGGACCAGGACGGTTCGGTCGACGCCTGCCGCCCGCGCCTCGGGTTCGAGGTCGGTGACGGTGAAGTCGCGGCGGATCGGCTGGAGTTCGGGGCCGGTGATCCAGTCCTGGTCGCGGACGGAGAGGTCCCAGACGTGGTGGTGGGCGTCGACGGTCATGGCAGCTCCCATACGACGGGCAGGCCGGCCTCGGCGCCGTCGCTCGTGTAGTCGTGCACCACGTCGAGGAGTTGGGCCATGCGGGCCTGCCAGGCGACGTTCACCGGGAGCTGGTCCAGCTCGGCCAGCAGGCGGGCGTAGTCGTCGCACTCCAGGACGTGGAAGAGGTCGGTGCCGCTGCGCCAGATCGTCCAGGAGGTGGCGCCGGCGGCACGGATCGCGGCGGTGAGTTCCTTGGGGACCTCGCGGTGGGCGCTCTCGTAGGCGGCGACGCGGTCGGCGCGCACCTTGGTGTGCAGTGCCACTCTCATGACGGCTCCTGAGAGGGTTCCTCGGTGGCTTCCTCGGCGGTTTCCTCGGTGGGGACGGGGGCGTCGGCGGGCAGGAGGCCGGTGTACCGCAGTTCCTCCCAGAACCCGGCGGGCACCGGGGCGGCGAACTTCCGGGCGCAGTCCCGTACTTCGGCTTCCGAGCGGGCGCCGACGAGGACGCTCGCCACGGCCGGGTGCGCGGCGCAGAACGCCAGGGCGGCGGCGCGCAGGGTCGTGCCGTGCCGCTCGGCCGCTTCCTTCATACGGAGCGCCCGGTCCAGCAACTCGGCAGGTGCCTGCGCGTAGTTGTAGGTCGCGTCCGGCTTCGGGTCAGCCAGGAGGCCGGAGTTGAAGGCGCCCCCGATGACGACCGACTTGCCGCGTGCGACGGCGGACGGGAGCAGTTCGGTGAGGGCGCTCTGGTCGAGCAGGGTGTAGCGCCCGGCGCAGAGGACCACGTCGACGTCCGTGTCCTGGATGAAGCGGGTGAGCATCTCGGCCTGGTTCATGCCCGCGCCGACGGCGCCGACGACGCCCTCGGCGCGGAGTTTCTCCAGGGCCGGATAGCCCTCGCGGAAGGCCTGTTCGGCGTGGTCGTCGGGGTCGTGGAGGTAGACGACGTCGATGTGGTCGAGGCCGAGCCGTTCCAGGCTGGCGTCCAGGGTGCGCCGGATCCCGTCGGCGGTGAAGTCCCAGACGCGGCGGCTGGTGGCGGGCACGGCGAAGCCGTTGGCGAGGTCGTCGCCGGTCACCGTCTCCACGGGTTCGAGGCGGCGGCCGACCTTGGTGGAGATCGCGTACGACGCGCGCGGGTGTGCGCGCAGCGCGCCGCCGAGGCGGCGTTCGGAGAGACCCAGGCCGTAGTGCGGTGCGGTGTCGAAGTAGCGGATGCCCTGCTGCCAGGCGGCGTTGACGGCCCGGTGTGCCTGGGCGTCGCTCACCTCCGAGTACAGGTTGGCGATCGCGGCGCCGCCGAAGGCCAGTCCGCTGACCTCGACTCCGCTGTTGCCGAGGGTGCTCACTGGCCCACCGGCCTCAGTCGCAGACCCTGCATACCGCCGTCCACGGCGAGCGCGGTGCCGGTGGTGGCGCCGGACAGCGGGCTCGCCAAGTAGGCGATGGCGCCCGCGACTTCGGCCGCCGAGACGAGTCGGCCGGAGGGCTGGCGGGCGGCCAGGGCGGCGCGTTCGGCGGCCGGCTCGGACGCCGAGTCGAGGAGGCGTCCGACCCAAGGGGTGTCCGCCGTACCGGGGTTGACGCAGTTGACGCGGACGCCCTCGCGGAGGTGGTCGGCGGCCATGGCCAGGGTGAGGGACTGCACGGCGCCCTTGGTGGCGCTGTAAAGGGCGCGTTGGGGAAGGCCGGCGGTGGCGGCGATGGAGCAGGTGTTGACGATCGCGGCGTGGGACGACTCGCGCAGATGCGGGAGCGCGGCGCGGGCGACGCGGACCATGCCGACGACGTTGACGTTCAGGACGCGGTGCCACTCGTCGTCGTCGTTGTCCTCGACGGTGCCCTGGGCGCCGATCCCCGCGTTGTTCACGACGATGTCGAGTCCGCCCAGGTCGGCGACGGCAGACGCGACGGCCTGTCGTACGGAGGCGTCGTCGGTGACGTCGGCGCGGTAGCCGAGCAGCGGCTTCTCGACACCGCTCGGGTCCAGGTCGAGGACGGCGACCTGGGCGCCGCGCTCGGCGAGGAGGTCGGCGGTGGCGCGTCCGATTCCGGAGGCGCCACCGGTGACCAGGGCCTTGAGCCCCTCGAAGTCGGTCATGCCGCGTGTCCCTTCTGGCTGTCGAGGTCGGCGGCCCAGAAGGTGCCGCCGGGGAAGGTGTAGCGCGCGATCGACTCGGGCCGCATGGTGGCCGAGAAGCCGGGCGTGGTGGGTGCCATGTAGTGACCCTCGCGGATCACCACCGGATCGAGGAAGTGGTCGTGCAGATGATCGACGTACTCGATGACCCGGTCGTCGGTGGTGCCGGACACGGCGAGGTAGTCGAACATCGAGAGGTGCTGGACGAGTTCGCACAGTCCGACGCCGCCCGCGTGCGGGCAGACGGGGACGCCGAACTTGGCGGCGAGCAGCAGGATCGCGAGGTTCTCGTTGACTCCGCCGACGCGGGCCGCGTCTATCTGGAGGATGTCGAGGGCGCCTGCCTGGAGCAGCTGCTTGAACACCACGCGGTTCTGGACGTGTTCGCCGGTCGCGACCTTCACCGGGGTCACGGCGGCACGGATGGCGGCATGGCCCAGGACGTCGTCGGGGCTGGTGGGTTCCTCGATCCAGTACGGGTCGAACTCGGCGAGGGCCTTGGTCCAGCGGATCGCCTCGTCCACGTTCCAGCGCTGGTTGGCGTCGATCGCCATCCGGATGTCGGGGCCGACGGCCGAACGGGCCACGCGGCAACGCCGGATGTCGTCGTCGAGGTCGGCGCCGACCTTCAGCTTGATCTGCCGGAACCCGTCCTGGACGGCCCGCACGGCGAGCCGGGTGAGCTTCTCGTCGTCGTAGCCGAGCCAGCCGGCGGAGGTGGTGTAGGCGGGAAAACCCTGCTCCAGAAGGCGAGTTCGGCGGTCCTCGGCGCCCGCCCTGCCGCGCCGCAGGATGTCCAGGGCCTCGTCCGGGGTGAGCGCGTCCGTGATGTAGCGGAAGTCGATCTGGCGGACCAGCCATTCGGGGTCGGCGTCGGCGAGGAGCTGCCACAGGGGCTTGCCCGCGCGCTTGGCGGCGAGGTCCCAGGCCGCGTTGATCACGGCGCCGATCGCCATGTGCATCACGCCCTTCTCGGGCCCCAGCCAGCGGAGTTGGCTGTCGCCGATCAGGTCGCGGTTCAACGTCCCCGGGTCCGCGCACAGTTCGTCGACGGACCGGCCGATCACATGGTCCCGCAGCGCGTGGATCGCGGCGACCTGGACTTCGTTGCCCCGCCCGATGGTGAAGCTGAATCCGTGCCCCTCGTGCCCGTCGGCCGCGTCGGTGCGCAGGACGACGTAGGCGGCCGAGTAGTCGGGGTCCGGGTTCATCGCGTCGGAACCGTCGAGTTCGCGCGAGGTGGGAAAACGGATGTCGTAGGTGTCGACCGCGGTGACGCGGGCGGGGATCGGTGACACGGAGGGCCTTTCGGTCGGGTACAGGGATCCGGTGCCGTGCGGGTGCCGGAGGGGTCAGTCCTGGGCGCGGCCGGTGGTGACGCGGGCGATCATGAGGGCGACCAGGATGATCCCGCCGTAGATGGCCTGGATCCAGAAGGACGGGACCTGGGCGAGGGTGAGCAGGTTCTGCACAACTCCAAGGAGGAGTACGCCGGTCAGGGCGCCGAACATGGTGCCCTTGCCGCCGTCGAGGCTGATGCCGCCGATGACCGCTGCCGCCATCACGGTGAAGATCATGTTGTTGCCCTGGTTGGCGCTGATCGCGCCGACGTAGCCGGTCTGCATGATCCCGCCCACCGAAGCGAGGACGCCGGCGACGACGGAGACCCCGAGGAGCATCCGGTCGACACGGATACCGGCCGCGCGGGCCGCCTCCTGGTTGCCGCCGATCGCGTACAGGGCGCGCCCGACGCGGTGGTACTTCAGCACGAACCCGGCGACCGCGAAGCAGACCGCGGCCAGCCACACCGACATGGGGACGCTCAGGAAGGTGCTGGTGGCCAGGGTGAAGAAGGAGTCGGGCATCCCGAACAGCGTCTTGCCCTTGGTGGCGCCGACCAGCAGACCGCGCAGCACGATCAGCATGGCGAGGGTGACGATGAAGGCGTTGAGCTTGAACTTCACCACGAGGATGCCGTTGAAGGCGCCGATGATCCCGCCGACGACGAGGATCGCGACGAGGGCGAGCGGTGCCGACCATTCCGTGCCCCAGCCGGACTCGGCGGACGGCAGGACCAGCAGGGCGCCGATCGCGGGCGCGATGCCGACCACCGACTCCAGTGAGAGGTCGATCTTGCCGGTGATGAGGATCAGCGACTCGGCGAGGACCACCATCGCGAGCGCGGCGGAGGCACCGAGGATGGAGATCAGGTTCCGTTCGGTGAGGAACGAGTCGTTGACGATCGCGCCGAGCACCAGGAGTACCAACAGGGCTGGTACGAGGGCGAGTTCGCGGGCCCGGCGGAGCAGGACCGTGCGGGCCGAGGCCGCCCCGGCGGCGCGTGGGGCGGCGAGCGGCGGGGCCGCCTTGGTGTCAGCCATGGTCCACTCCTTCGATGGAGGCGATCAGCTCGTGGTCGCGCCAGCCCGCCGGGTGCTCGGCGACGACGCGGCCGTGGAAGAGGACGAGGACGCGGTCGCAGCGCCGCAGGTCGTCGAGTTCGTCGGAGACGACGAGCACGGCGGTGCCGTCGTCACGGGCGCTGTCCATGCGGGCGAGCAGTGACTCCTTGGACTTCACGTCGACGCCCGCGGTGGGGTTGATGAGGACCAGCAGCCTCGGGTCGGAGGCGAGGGCGCGGGCCATGACGACCTTCTGCGCGTTGCCGCCGGAGAGGTCGGAGACAGGCTGGTCGGGGCCCTCGGCGTGGATGTCGAGTCGGTCGATCAGTTCCGTCGCGAAGCCGCGCTTGCGGTCGGTGCCGACGAAGCCGAAGCGGCCGAGCCGGTCCATGACCGTCATGGTGGCGTTGTCCCCGATGGACATGCCGAAGACCAGACCTTGGCCATGGCGGTCACGCGGGACGCAGCCGACACCGGCTTTCAACGCGGCCTGCACATCCCCGAACGGCAGCTTCTCGCCGTCGAGTTGGGCGGTTCCGCCGGTCGGTGTGTACAGCCCGGTGAAGGACTCGGCCAGCTCGATCTTGCCGCTGCCGCTGGAGCCGGCGAGTCCGACGACCTCGCCGCGGCGGACGGTGAGGTCGACGTTCTCGTACGACTCGGAGGTGAGCCCTCGTGCGTCGAGGAGGACGGGTGCCGCGTCGTCCAACTCCCGGAGCTGCACCTCCAGTTCGGCGATCGACTCGCCCGCCATGGCCTCCACCAGGGCGCGGCGCGGGAGGTCGGCGACCGGTGCGGTGGTGATCCAGCGGGCGTCGCGCAAAACGGTGACGGTCTGGCACACCTCGTACACCTCCTGAAGGTGGTGCGAGATGAACAGGAAGGTGACACCGGACTCCTGGAGCGCCCGCATGCGGGTGAAGAGCCGCTCGATCTCCCGGTTGTCGAGTTGCGCGGTCGGTTCGTCGAGGACGATGAACCGGGCGCCGAAACTCAACGCCCGGGCGATCTCCACCATTTGGCGGTCCTCGACCTTGAGGTCGGCGGTGCGCGCCTCGGGGTCGACGTGCACGTCCCAGGTGTCGAGGAGTTCGGCGGCTTCCGTCCTGAGCCTGCGCCAGCTGATGACTCCACCGCGGGAGGTCGGCTGACGGTTGATGAAGAGGTTCTCGGCGACCGTCAACTCCGGTACCACGGTGGGCCGTTGATAGACGCAGGCCACTTTGGCGCGCCAGGCGTCACGGTCGGAGAGCGGGGGTGCGGGCTCGCCGTCGAAGCGGACCGTGCCCTCGTCGGGGGCCTGAAGTCCGGTGAGGACGGTGACGAGGGTGGACTTGCCGGCGCCGTTGCGGCCGACGAGAGCGTGGGACTCGCCCGGCAGCACGGTCAGTTGACCGTCGGCGAGGGCGACGGTGGGGCCGTACCGCTTGACGATTCCCGTCGCCTCCACCAGCGGAGTGGTCAGTGGGCTGCTCATTTGACCGTGTTGCCCCAGAGCTTGGGATCGTCGACGTTGTCCTTGGTGACCAGGGGCGCGGGCAGCTGGTCCTCCAGGATGCCGCTGGGCAGCTTGACGATCGTGGAGTCGTGGTCGGTGGGGCCGGGCTTGAAGGTCTTCCCCGCCATCGCGGCCTTGATGTAGTACATGCCGTACTTGGCGTAGGCGTCGGCCGGTTGGGAGACGGTGGCGTCGATCTCGCCCTTGCGGATCGCGTCGAACTCCTGCGGGATGCCGTCGTTCGAGACGATCGTGATGTGCCCGGCCTGGCCCGCCGTCTTCAGCATGCCCTTGGACTTGAGGGTCTGGAGGGTGGGCGCGAGGTAGACGCCGCCCGCCTGCATGTAGATGCCCTTGATGTCCGGGTTGGCGTTGAGGAGCGTGTCGAGCTTGGAGGCCGCCGTGTCGGACTCCCACTTGGCGGGGATCTCCAGGACCTTCAGCTTCGGGTACTTCTTCTTGACGCAGTCCCTGAACGCCTCAGACCGGTCACGGCCGTTGACGGACGCCAGGTCGCCCATGATCTGCACGACCTTGCCGCTGGTGATGTGCGCCCCGAGGTATTCGCAGGCCTTCTCGCCGTACGCGACGTTGTCGGCACGTACGACCATCGCGACCTTGCCCTTGTCGGGCGCCACGTCGACGGCGACGACCGGTACGCCCTTGCGATCGGCCTGGTCGAGGCCGGCCTCGATGGCGGCGCTGTCGAGCGGGGCGACGACCAGGCCCTTGACGCCCTGGTTCAGCTCGTTGTTGATGTCGGTGATCTGCTGCGAGGGGTCGCTGTTGGAGTTGACCGTCTTCAGCGCGTCGACGCCTTCGGACTTCGCCATCTTCGGCACGTAGTCGTTGTACGACTGCCAGAACGGCGAGGTCAGCAGGGGCAGGATCACCCCCACCTTGCCGGTGCCACTGCTGCCGCCGGCGCTGCTCGCGCCGGTGTCCTTGGTGCTGCCGCATGCGGTCAGCACGAGGGCGGCACTCGTGACCGCGGTCACCGCACCGACCATCCGCAACCTGCCGCGTATCCCCACTGTCCTGCCGAGCATTTGGTGGCTCCTCATTGAGCGTGTCCGAGCAGATGACCGCATATTTATCAGACCACTTCCCCGAAACAACACCCCGCAGTGGCAGTTTTTCCTGGATTTCCGTCGTAGTGGTCGGACCACATGAGCGGTTAGACTGCGGCGCACCCGGTGAGTGGAGGATTGGCGTGGACGAGACGGCTCCGCAGAAGGGCACCGTGACGCAGCGCGCCATCGACTCCATCAAGGCGTTGATCCGCGAGGGCCGGCTGGAGCCGGGCCAGCGGCTGCCCACCGAGCGCGATCTCGCGGTCCAGCTGGGCATCTCCCGCAGCTCGATGCGTGAGGCGATCCGCGCGCTCACGGTGCTGGGCGTGCTGGAGGCGCGGCACGGTTCGGGCATCTACGTCACCCAGCTGGAGGCCGGCGACCTGCTGGAGACCTTCGGTGTCGTCGCCGACCTCTCCCGCGGCCCGCGCCTGGTGGAACTGCTGGAGGTCCGGCGCATCCTGGAGTCGACGGCGACGGCCCTGGCCGCCGCCCGCATCACCCCGGACCAGCTGGCCGAGGTGGAGAAGCACCTCACGGCGATGAATGCCACCGACGACCCCGAGGAGATCCTCGCCCACGACCTTGCCTTCCACCGCGAGATCGCCGCCGCCGCGGGCAACGACACCATGGCCGCGATCCTGGAGGGCCTGTCGTCCAGAACGTTCCGCGCCCGGGTCTGGCGCGGCTACCAGGAGGAGGGCGCCTTCGCCCGCACCCGCCGCGAACACGCCGCCATCCACCGGGCGCTGGTGGCCCGCGACCCGGAGGCCGCCCGGGCCGCGGCGGCATCGCACGTCGGCGAGGTGGAGGAGTGGCTGCGGACCCAACTCGGGTCGTAGCAGCGGAGGTTCAGACGCCGGGGGTGAGTAGCAGAGGGCACTCGCGCCATCCTGGTTCTCAGGCGCCTGCGGCAGACACCGGAGGATATCGGCGCGGTTCCGGTATTCAGGAGCCCGCGGCGAACAGCGGAGGGCATGCGCTCGGTTCCGGCATGCAGGCCCCTGCGGTGGACAAGGCAGGGCACCCCCTGACCCGGCACTCAGACGCCCGCGGCGGACACCGGAGGAATCCGCACGGCTCCGGCATGCAGACGCCTGCGGCGAACAACAGAAGGCGTGCGGTTCCGGTACTCAGGGCCCTGCCGTGGACAAAGCAGCGCACCTCCCCTGGCCCGGCACTCAGACGCCCGCAGCAGACAGCAAAAGGCATGCGCTCGGTTCCGGCATGCGGGCCCCTGCGGCGAACCACGGAGGGCACCTCCCCTGAGCCGGCACTCAAACGCCCGCGGCGGACAACGAATGACACCCGCGCGAGCCCGGCATTCAGGTGCCCACGGCGAGCAGCGCAGGCCACCCGCCTCTCACGCACCCGCGGCGAACGTCGAAGGGACCCGCGCGGTCCTGGGATTCAGGCACCCGCGACGTACGACGAAACACCCCCACACGATCCCGGGGCGCCCGCGGCCAGCAGCGCAGGCCATCCGCCCCACCCGCCTCTCACGCACCCGCGGCGAACGTCAAAGCACACCCGCACGATCCCGGCATTCAGGCGCCCGCGGCGGGCAGCGCAAGATGC
>NZ_JAWOAI010000300.1:0-12236 GCF_033194735.1 Streptomyces sp. W16 | reverse complement strand
TCGGCGAGGAGGGCCTTCACGGTGGGCACGGCGCTGCCCAGGTCGGTGAGGACGGCGACTCCGGCGCCGCGGTCGACGGACGCGGCAGCGGCGGCGATCAGTTCGGAACTGGTGCCGAGCCCGCCGCCCTCGGTGCCGCCGGCCGGAGCGAGCGGCACGGCCGCGCCCGAGCCGGACAACCCGCGCGCCAACTCGGCCACGGCGGCGGCGACTTGAGCGCTGTGCGACACCAGCACGATCCCGACGATCTTCTGGTCGCTAGGGCCACGCACGTCACTCACCGGACGCCTCCGCGGCTTCCTGGAGCGCGGCGATCAGCAGTGCGGACGAGGTGGCGCCCGGGTCCTGGTGCCCGATGCTCCGCTCCCCGAGATAGCTCGCCCGGCCCTTGCGGGCCTGCAGCGGTGTGGTCGCCACGGCGCCCTCCTCGGCGGCGGCCCGGGCCGCGGCGAAGCCCTCCGACAGGGCGTCGACCGCCGGGACCAGTGCGTCGATCATGGTCTTGTCACCGGGCGCGGCACCGCCGAGGGTCATGACCGCGTCGACTCCGGTGCGCAGCGCGCCGGCGAACTCCTCCTCACTCACCTCGGCGGCATCCCCGAGCGCCTTGCCGGTACGGCGCAGCAGCGTGCCGTAGAGCGGCCCCGACGCGCCGCCGACCGTCGAGATGAGCGTGCGGCCGGCGAGCGTGAGGACGGCGCCGGGGGTGGCCGGCGCCTCCTTCTCCAGGGTGGCCGTCACGGCGGTGAACCCGCGCTTCAGGTTCGCGCCGTGGTCGGCGTCGCCGATGGGTGAGTCGAGGTCGGTGAGCCGTTCCGCCTGGCGTGCGACGGAGGCGGCGGTCGCCGTCATCCAACGGCGGAAGAAGTCGGCGTCGAGCACTGGATCTCCTTGCGTGATGGGTGAGTTGGCCGGCTGCGCTGCCGTGTCACATGCCCCAGCGCAGTCCCGGCGTCTTCACCGGCGCGTCCCACAGCCGCAGCAGCTCCTCGTCGATCTGGCACAGGGTGACCGAGGCGCCCGCCATGTCGAGGGACGTGACGTAGTTGCCGACCAGTGTGCGGGCGACGGCGACCCCGCGCTCGGCGAGCACCCGGTGCACCTCGGCGTTGAAGCCGTACAGCTCCAGGAGCGGGGTCGCGCCCATGCCGTTGACCAGGACCAGGACCGGATTGCGCGGCGACATGTCCTCCAGGATCGCGTGCACGGCGAAGTCCGCGATCTCGCCGGAGGTCATCATCGCCCGCCGCTCCCGGCCCGGCTCACCGTGGATGCCGACGCCCAACTCCAGTTCGCCCGGCGGCAGATCGAAGGTGGGGCTGCCCTTGGCGGGGGTGGTGCAGGCGCTGAGCGCGACGCCGAAGCTGCGCGAGTTCTCGTTGACCTGCCGGGCGATCGCCGTCACCCGGTCCAGCGGCTGCCCCTCGGCCGCGGCGGCACCGGCGATCTTCTCGACGAACAGGGTGGCGCCCGTGCCGCGCCGTCCCGCGGTGTAGAGGCTGTCGGTGACGGCCACATCGTCATTGACCAGCACCTTGGCGGTCTGGATGCCCTCGTCCTCGGCCAGCTCCGCCGCCATGTCGAAGTTGAGGACGTCCCCGGTGTAGTTCTTCACGATGAACAGCACGCCGGCCCCACTGTCCACGGCCGCCGCGGCGCGCACCATCTGGTCCGGCACCGGCGATGTGAACACCTCACCGGGACAGGCCGCCGACAGCATCCCCGGACCCACGAACCCACCGTGCAACGGCTCGTGCCCCGATCCGCCACCGGAAATCAGCGCGACCTGCCCGGCCACGGGAGCGTCCCGCCGTACGATCACCCGGTTCTCGATGTCCACGGTCAACTCGGGATGGGCGGCAGCCATACCCCGCAGCGCGTCCGTGACCACGGTCTCCGCGACGTTGATCAACATCTTCATCGGTACCTCCTATGACACTAGCTGCTGGGCCTCTGACCTGCCTCTTTGCTGGCCGGAGTGGGTTTGGCCGGTTGTCGGTCCTGGCGGTTCTCGGCGGTCGGTAGCGGGCTCTGTCGGTGCTGATGCTGACTCAATGCTGACTTTGGTGACGGGTCGTCAGGCATCTGGGGCTGGTCGGCTGAGGGGCTGCGCGAACGCCCCTATGGAAAGTATCGACCTTGAAGCAGTGAAGGTCACGGGCTCGGACGCTCGTGGACGTGCCGGCCAAGCTCTTGGCCTGAGCGGCGGAGCTGGTCCGATCTTGGGCGGGGCCAGGGCCATCTGACCGCACTGCGTGGTCACTTGCGCCACGGGCCTGCTGTGGCGGTCTCGGCCCGGCGGTCGACAGCATCACAGCGACGGCCGGGCGCACCCCGATCTCGATCTGGTGGCCGGAATCGCCACCGACCGCTGAAGGTGCGGGCCTGGCGACCGTCACAACTGAGCCTGAGCCGTCACTTCCGCCGCGCGCCCGGCCACCTGGACTAAGCTGCGACATGTCAATCGTCGTTGACCTATGGAGGGGGCGATCACAGGTGCCCGCAGACCTGGCGTTCGACGCACTCGCCGACCCCGTACGCCGCCAGATCCTGGGCGTGCTGGCCGAACGCGAGGAGTGCACCGTGGGCGAGCTGGCCGAGCAGATCAGCAGCATCGGTCGTACCGGAGTCTCCAGCCATCTGCGTGTGCTGCGTTCCGCCGGTCTCGTGACCGAGCGCAAGGAAGGCCGGTTCCGGCACTACTCGATCGACCCGGCAGGCCCCGCACGCGACGTCATCGCGACGCTGCAAGCGCTGTTCCAGGGCGCGCTCGCCGACGCCGGCCGGGCCGCGGCGGCGGAGGAGACGCCGACCGGCTCCGACGTCCGGGACAGCCGGTCCGCCTGATGAGGTGACGTGATGGCCGCACTTCTGCTGCCCGCCGAGCAATGGACCGACGCATCGCCGCTCGCGACGTTCGGCCTGTTCGGCGCGGGCGCAGGGGCGGGCTGGGTGTTCGACGTCGAGTGCGACCGGGTCGCGGTGGGCGCGGTGGTGCGGATGGGTGCTCCGCTCGGTGGCCCGGTCGCCGACGGGGTGGAGATCATCGGCCGGATCACCGAGGTACGGCCACCGTCGCCCGTACGCGGGTACCCAGGACAGGGCGGCCGTATCGAGATCGTGCACGACCAGCCCTGGCGGGGCCGGATCAAGTTGCGTTTCGACGCCGAGCGTGGCGGGACCAGGGTCCGGCTGTTCGCCGAACTCGACGAGGCCGGGCTGGAGTGGCTGATGCGCCGCCGTGGTCTGCCGGCCGGTCGGGCGTCCTCGCCGAATCCGAATCCGCGGCTCGGTCTGCTGAACAGCAAGTCAGGCCTGGGCAGCCTGTTCGGGGCCGCGACGGACCACATGGCCATGCTCGCCGTCGAGGAGATCAACGCGGAGGGCGGGGTGCGGGGCCGACCGGTGGAGCTGGTGGTCGGGGACGACGCCACGGACCCCGCGGTCGGTGTCGCCGAGGCCCGGCGGCTGGTCCGGGCCGGCTGCCGGACGATCCTGGTCGCCACGACCTCGGCCACCTTCTTCGCGGTCTCGCGGGCGCTCGCCGGGACCGACGTACTTCTCGTGCAGCCCCACATGAACGAGGGCGGTGGCGCCGGCCCGCTGTGCGTTCAGCTCGGTGAGCGGCACGTCGACCAGCTGGTCGCGGCGGCGGGACCGCTCATGCGGGCGGTCGGCGGGAAACGCTGGTTCCTGGCCGGCAACGACTACTGCTGGCCGCGCAGCACACACGCGGCTGCCCGGCGGATCCTGCCGCGGTCGGGCGGGCGGGTGGTGGGGGAGCGGTACGCCGCACTGGGCGCGCGCGACTTCGCGCCGCTCATCGACTCGGTGAAGGCTTCGGGCGCGGACATCGTGCTGTCCACGTTCGTGGGCGCGGACGCCGCGGCGTTCGAGCGGCAGTGCTACGCGATGGGCCTGCGCGAGCAGTGCGTCACGCTCGCGCCTGCCATGGACGAGTCCACCCTCGAACACGTCGGAGCCGACGCGGCGCCCGGCCTCTACGCGGTCTCCGGCTACGTCGAGCAACTGGCGTCGGCCGACAACGCCGTACTGCTCCACCGCTACCGGGAGGCGTTCGGCCGCTGGGCCCCGCCGCTGTCGACCCTCAGCGAATCGGTCTTCGAGGCGGCGCACATCTGGTGGTCCGCCGCGCGCCGGGTCGGCGCGGACGAACCGAGGCTGATCGCCGAGGCGATGCGTCCCGGCAGGTTCGAACTGCCGCGCGGCACCGTCACGTTGGACGACAGCGGCCGGGTCGCTCAGGACCTCTTCGTCGCCGAGGCGACCGGCACCGGGCTGCGACCGGTCTCGCTGTAACCCCGCAGGCCCGGTTAACCGAGAAGTTACGTCAATAAGTGTTGACCTATTGGCGCAATGTTCTAGGTTGATGCCTGTCCAGCTGAAAAGGAGTCGTCCCTTGTCCTCACTCCCCGCGCCCGATGCCGCTCGCCTCGCGGCGATCGACAAGCACTTCCACTTCGGCCTGTCAGCCGGGGAACTCGAAGAGTTCGCGCCCGCGGTGGCGGGCACCCTCGCCGCCTCGGAGGCGGTCGAGCGGCTCTACGAGCGCACGGCCCCCGCCGTCCCCGACCGTCCCTGGACATCGCCCGCTCCGGACGAGAACCGGCTGGGCGCCTGGTATGTGAAGACCTCGGTCAGCGAGTCCACCGAGGGCCCGCTGGCCGGCCGTACGGTCGCGGTGAAGGACAACATCGCGGTCGCGGGCGTGCCGATGATGAACGGTTCGCGCACGGTCGAGGGCTTCGTCCCGCGCCAGGACGCCGTCGTCGTACGGCGGTTGCTCGACGCCGGTGCGACGATCGCGGGCAAGTCGGTGTGCGAGGACCTGTGTTTCTCGGGAGCCAGTTTCACCTCGCACCCGGGGCCCGTGCGCAATCCGTGGGACGAGAGCCGGAACACGGGCGGTTCGTCCAGCGGCAGTGGCGCACTCGTGGCGACCGGGGAGGTCGACCTCGCCCTCGGCGGCGACCAGGGCGGCTCGATCCGCCTGCCGGCCGCCTTCTGCGGCATCGTGGGACACAAGCCCACCCACGGACTGGTGCCCTACACCGGCGCCTTCCCCATCGAGCGGACCATCGACCACGTAGGCCCGATGACCCGCACCGTCACCGACACCGCCGCCATGCTGGGCGTCCTGGCCGGCGTGGACGGCTTCGACCCGCGTCAGCCCGACACGATCGCCCCGGTGGACTACCTGGCGGCCCTGGCCGAACCGGCCTCCGGCCTGCGCGTCGGAGTCGTCACGGAGGGCTTCGGTACGCCGGTGTCGGATCCCGGCGTCGACGACGCCGTCCACGCCGCGATCGACGTGCTGGGCTCGGCCGGACTCACCGTGGAGAAGGTGTCGATCCCCTGGCATCTGGACGCCCTGCACGTGTGGAACGTGATCGCGACCGAGGGCGCCGCGTATCAGATGCTCGACGGCAACGCCTACGGCATGAACACCGAGGACTTCTACGACCCGGAGCTGATCGCCCACTACGCGCAGGGGCGCGTCGACCGCGGCGCCACGCTGTCCAGGACCGTCAAGCTCGTTGGCCTGTCCGGCCGTTACACCTTCGAGGCCGGGGGCGGGAAGTACTACGGCATGGCCCGCCGCCTCCTCCCGGAAGTCCGCGCGGCCTACGACGCGGCACTGGACCGGTACGACGTGCTGGTCATGCCCACCGTGCCTTACACGGCCAAGGAGATCCCGCCCGCCGATGTCTCCCTGGCCGACTACCTGCACACCGCGTTGTCGATGGTCGGCAACACCGCGCCCTTCGACGTGACCGGCCATCCGTCGTGCAGCGTGCCGACCGGCCTGGTCGGCGGCCTTCCGGCCGGCCTGATGATCACCGGCAGGCGCTTCGACGACGCCACCGTGCTGCGCGTCGCGCACACCTATGAGCAGGCGGTCGGTGGATTTCCGACGCCTCCTGCCACCGGGATCGGTTCATGAAACCCCGGACCTGTCCGCCTGGTGATCACAACCAGGCGGACAGGTCCGGCACTGGCGCCGATCCGAGCGTCGTCGCGCCATGCGGGCGGCCGGCCAGGTAGGCCGCGATCTCGCTGAGAGGTCCCATGACCGTGACCGCCGCACCGTCTTCGTCGGGTGCGCCGGGCAGATACCAGCGAACGGGCATGTCGGTCGGCCGGAGGACGACCTCAGGCCCTGGAGCGCCCCCGCGTTTGGTCACGATGTCGTCGCACAGCGCGGCGAGGAAGTCGGCGGGCAGGGCGGTGAAGTCGATTCCGCTGCCGAGGTCGACCGCGTGCACCCACACCTCGCGCGAGCGCAGCCACGGGATCTCGGTGGCCGCGACGGTACGGCCCTGCGCGGTGAGTACGCGCGACGCCCACCGGTTCTCGTCCAGTACGTCCATCGCCTTCTCCAAGGCATCGGAGGAGAGGCGGAGCCATTCCGTGAGGCGGGTGCCGGGCTGTCGGGCGCCTTCCCTGATGCCGGTCGCGCGTTCCTCGGGGGAGGCGTACATCGGGGTCGGCGTGCCGGTCGCGGCCCAGTGGACCAGGTTGGCCAGGGCGTCCGCGTTGGCGGCGACGTGTGCCACCACGTGTTTGCGGGACCAGCCAGGGAGGAGCGAGGGCGCGTCGTAGGCCGCCTCGTCGAGTCGGGTCGTGGCGTGGACGAGGAGTTCGGTGCCTTCCCGAATCCAGCGGCGCGTGTCCGCGAGGGACCGGTTCATCGGGCTTTGCCTTCCTGGACGACCCGGTTGTCGAGCCGGCCGATCCCCGCGACCTCCGCCACCACACTCTCGCCGCCCAGCAGGAAGCGCGGGGGCTTGCGGGCGTGGCCGACCCCGCCGGGAGTGCCGGTGGCGATGATGTCACCGGGGTTGAGCCGCACGATCGTGGAGACGTACTCGACGAGGGCGACGGGGTCGAAGAGCAGATCGCCGGTGGAGTCGGACTGCATGACCTCGCCGTCCACCTCCAGGCGCACGTCGAGCACCGGGCGTACACCGCCGGGCAGTTCGTCCGGCGTCACCAGGTAGGGGCCGACGGGCGTCGAGGAGTCCCACATCTTGCCCTGCAGCCATTCGCGGGTGCGGAACTGCCAGTCGCGGCAGGTGATGTCGTTGAGCGCGGTGAAGCCCGCGATCGCCTCCACGGCCGTGGCCGGTGTGGCCCGGCGCACGGGTTTGCCGATGACGACCGCGAGTTCCACCTCCCAGTCGAACTGGGAGGTCTCCTCCGGTCGTGCGATGTCGTCGCCCGCTCCGATCAGGCTGTCCCCGAACTTAGCGAAGAGCGTGGGGTGTTCGGGCAGATCGCGTGACCCGGGACGCGGTGCTGGCACAGCTTCAGGGGACGCCGTGCGGTGTCTCCTCGGAGGTGACCGGGCTGACCGAGGTGCCCCGCGCGGTGACGCTGGCGACCGCCACGGCCCGCGTGCTCCCACCGGATGCCGGCGAACCGCAACGCCTGGAGGACAGCTGGCTCGACGTCCTGGTCCACCGGGCCGGGGACCTCGGCCGGGATCTGGCGGCCGACGTGTTCGGCGGCCTGCACGCGGGAGCTCCTCCGGCGGAGGTGGACCGGCTCCTGGAGACCGTGCAGACGCACCTGTCGGGCAGCGGATCCGTCGCCGACACGGCCGCCGCCCTGTACTGCCACCGCAACACCATCCAGCAACGCCTCAACCGCTTCGCCGAACTCACCGGCCGCGACCCCAGACGCCCCGAGGACGCGGCCCTGGTGGTCCTGGCCCTCAGCGCGAATCGGCTGCCGCTGATGTGACGCGGGGCCGGGTGGTCACGCCGTCGTAAGAGTTGATTTCCCTGATGGAAGGGGGTGCCGAATCAACTCCCGGGTGCGCAGGCTGGGTCGCTCAAGTGCTGAGCGAGCACCCGGAACCTGGAGATCAGAGTCATGCGCAACCCAGATGTCACGGAGCCCCCCACACGGGGAACGCATCCGCATACCGCCGCCGCACCGACCCGCGGCCCCGGACGTTCCCGTCGCGTGAAGCACACGATCGCGTCCACCGTGACCGCCGCCGTGCTGGCGTTGATCGCCACCCTCTTCGGCCCCCTGGCCACCGCCCAGGCCCAGACCTACCCCTGCCCGGGCGGTCCCTCCTCGGGCGCGTCCTCCTCCGGGTCGAACTGCCCCACCCTGCACAACCGGGACATCGTCGCTGAGGCCGCCATGCCGGCCACCCTGTACCGCGGCGACTCCCGCGCCCCGATCGCCGACAACAACCAGGGCATCTTCAACACCGGCTTCTGGTCTCGGGGCACCAACTCGGACATCGTGTCCCACGTCCAGGGTGACCGCTCCCTGAACAGCGAGTACATCTCGACCTCGGGCACGCTGGGCGTCACCGAGGACTTCGCGCGGAGCCAGGGCGTGAACAACCTGGCCAACATCGCCCTGAACAGCCAGTGCTCCACGGGACGGCTCGTCGCCTACGCGATCCTTCCGGGGATCGGCCCGTTCCTCATGGAACGCTGCCTCCGCGGCACGATCACCGCGCGCACATTCGTCTACACGATCGACCCGGCGTACGCGCGGAACGCGCTGTACGTCCCCGACCAGATCCGCAGCAACACGGACCTCTACAACCACTACCGCACCCAGAACGAGTGGGCGTACGTCCGGCACATCCCCAACTGGGCGATCACCGGCGCCCGTATCTACACGATGACCGCCCGCTACAACCGCGGCCTCCTCGTGCCGTCCACGATCACGTTCCAGTACGACCAGTTCGTGGCCAACCCGCACCACGCCCAGACCCGCATCACGTACGACCCGGCCACCGACCGCAGCGCCGACTGGAACTACGACACGAACCTGGACTCGCCCACCGCGAACGGCTACTCCCGGGGGTGCAGCTCGATCACCATGTGCAGGAACGGCAGCTGATCCACGGCAATCGTCCGGTGGGGTGGTTCACGGTCACCCGTGAACCACCCTTACCGCATGGGCTAGTTCAGGGGGCCGGGACGTCTCGTTCCACGACTGCCTGCTCGCCGATGAGCGGTCGCAGTGTCCGGTGGGCGATGCGCAGGCCCTGCTTCACCTTGTCCTCGGTGCCGGACCAGACAGGGTCCTCGTGTTCCACGGAGACGGTGCCGGTGTAGCCGAGTTCGTGGAAGCGGTCGACGACCCGGCGCCAGTCCACCTCGCCCAGACCGGGCACCCGGTAGCGCCACCAGCCCATCTCCCAGGGGTTGTCGCCCTTGTGCACGGTCCCGAAGAAGCCGAACCGGTCGCGCTTGGCGGGGAAGAGCTCGACGTCCTTGGCCTGGGTGTGGATGATCCGGTCGATGTACGGCTCGATCGTCGTGAGGGGGTCGACGCCGATCCAAGTGAGGTGTGAGGGGTCCCAGTTGAGGTAGAAGCCGAGCCCGAACATCCACTCCCACAGCTCGGGGGAGTAGGCGAGGTTGCCCGGACAGCCGTCGGGGTGCCAGCCCTCCATCACACAGTTCTCGATCACGATCTTGACGCCGCGATCCGCCGCGTAGGCGACCAGTTCGGGGAGGATCTTCTCGCCCTCGCGCAGGTTCTCCACGACGGAGAGCCCCGGATCGCGTCCGATGAAGGTGCCGACCGACTCCACGCCCAGCCGTGCCGCCACGTCGATCACATGCCGGAGATGGGTTCTGATCGCCTCACGGGTCGCGGGGTCGGGGTGCAGGTTGTTCTCGTAGTAGGCCAGGGAGCTGATCTCCAGGCCGGTGCGGCGCAGCAGTTCGCGGGTCGCGTCCTCGTCGGCCTGCGAGAAGGTCGTCACCGGGAGATGGGAGGCCTCGAAGTCGCGGCCACCGGTGTTCGGCCACACCGCGACTTCGAGGGTCTGGTAGCCCTCGGCCGCGGCCCAGTCGGCGATCTCGTCAAGAGACAGGGAGGGGAGGCAGGCGGTCAGGAATCCGAGCTTCATGGCGCGGGTCCTTCGGTGAGAGGGGTGGGGAGGGCGGCCGGGGCGAGGAGTCACATGCGCCGGTCAGCCCGGGAGAGGAGTCGCACGCGTCGGGCGGTCGAGGTTTGTGGTTCGCGCGGGCCGGCTGGTCGGGGACAGCGGTCCACGCGCGCCGACCGGCCGAGGGCCGTGGTCCACGCGCACCGGCCGGTCGGGGATCGTGGTCCACGCGCGCTGATCAGCCGGGGATCCTGGTTCATGCGGGCCGCCTATCCAGGAACCGACGTCCACGCACGCCGGTCTGCCGAAGCCAGGACCGCGTCCACCAGGTGCGCGGACCGTACACCGTCGAGCACGGTGGGCAGGCCCTCCGGTGCCTCGCCGCGCAGGGCCGCGTAGGTGTCCTTGACGAAGTTCTCGAAGCACTCCAGATAGCCCTGCGCGTGCCCGGCGGGTACGAGCGAGAGCCGGGCCGCCTCAGGGGCGTTGGACGTCGGATCGCGGACGAGGGTCTCGCTTCGGTCTCCGTAGCCGAGCCACAGGGACTCGGGCAGTTCCTGGTCGAAGACGGCGCTGGCGTCCGCGCCGTCCAGTTCGAACCACAGCCGGTTCTTCCGGCCGGCCGAGACCTGGGAGACGGTCGCGGACATCAGGACCCCGTCCGTCGTCCGCCCGAGCACCCCGACCGCGTCCTCCGTGGTGACCGGGACGCGCACCGAGCCGGCGAGCGGCGCACCGGAGAACGTGGGACCCCCGGAGTCGAGTCGTTCGGCGACCGTCGTGGCGGTCTCGGCCAGCACCTCGGAGATCCGGACCCCGGCCACCCACTCCACGAGGTCGAACCAGTGCGAGCCGATGTCGGCGAAGGCCCTCGACGGACCGCCGGCGACCGGGTCCACCCGCCAACTGGTGCTCTCCGGAGGGAGCAACCAGTCCTGCAGATACGAACCGTGCAGCAGCTGCCAGCTGCCGAAGTCGCCGGCCGCGACCCGGGCCCGCAGCTCGCGGACCATGGGGTGGTAGCGGTAGACGAACGGCACGGTGGCGATCAGGCCCGAGGCTGCGGCGGTGTCGGCGAGCAACCGGGCGTCGGCCGCCGAAGTGGCGATCGGCTTCTCGCAGATGACGTGCTTGCCGGCGAGCAGCGCGTCGCGCGCCTGGGCGACGTGGAGGTGGTTGGGCGTGCAGATGTGGATCACGTCGATGCGGTCGTCGTTCAGGACGGCGTCGACGTCCGGATAGCCGACGTCGAGTTGCCAGTCGTGTGCGACCGCCCGGCTCCGCTCGGGTGAGGAGGCCAGGACGCCGACCACGTCGGCACCGGCCGCGCGGGCGCTGCGGACGTGGACTCCCGCGATCATGCCCGCGCCGAGGACGGCGACCCGTGGGCGCGGGATGCGGGGGTGTCGTACGGGAGTTTCGGTGGCGCGTGTGGTGTGCCCAGTCGGGGCAGCCATGCAAGATCCTTTCGGCATGTGCCGTACGGGAGCTCGCTGTTCCGGTCTCATCCAGGGCCAACAGTAAGAGGCACACTTCTGTCAGGAAAGCCCTTTGAATATTGTCGTTTCTGGAATATTAATCGTCCGTTGGTGTCGTCGGCCTTTCCCAGGGGAGCGAACGTGGCAGCACGACTGGGCGCACCGGGCAGCGGCTCGCGCCGTCATCCCGACGCGGTGCGCAGCCAGATAGCCCGGCTGATCGCGGCGGGCGAGGCGTCCCACCGCCTCGACCTGTCCAGGCTCACCGGGCTCTCACGGTCCTCGATCCACACGCACGTGCAGGATCTGGTGGACGCGGGTCTGTTGCACGGGGAGGACGCCGGCGGCGGGGGGAGGGGACGGCCGGCACTGCGGCTCAGCCTCGCGGGGGACGCGGGTGTCGTGCTCATCGCCGACCTCACCACCTTCTCGACGCGCTGCCTGGTGACCGACCTGACCCAGCGGGTGCTCGCCGACACGACCGTCCCCTGGCCGCTCGCCGAAGGCCCGGAGCGCACCGTGAACCTTCTGGTGGACCAGTTCACCGACCTGCTCGAACAGGCGAAGGTCCCGGGGGACCGGCCCCGTGTCCTGGTCGTCGGACTGCCGGGTCCGGTGGACGTGGCACGCGGTATGGCCGTCCGTCCGCCGATCATGCCGGGCTGGGACGGCTTCCCGGTGGCCGAGCGGCTCGGGGGCGAGCTCGGCTGCCCCGTCCTGGTGGACAACGACGTCAACCTCATGGCGCTCGGCGAGGCGCGGACGGTGCCGCCCGAGCAGTTGCCCGTGCTGTTCGTGACCGTCGGCGCCGGCATCGGCGCCGGGTTCGTGCGCGCCGACGGGACGCTGCACCAGATCGGAAG
>NZ_JAWOAI010000299.1:0-12249 GCF_033194735.1 Streptomyces sp. W16 | reverse complement strand
ACTGCTCGGCGAGCCGGTGCAGTTCGGTGATGGCGCCGGAGTACGCGACATGCGCCTCCAGGGCGCTGCTCTGGCCGGTGAGCGCGGCCCTTCGTACGGCGGCGACGTCGTCGAGGTCCGAGCGCAGCGCGCCGGAGATGTCGGTGTCGGCGCGGAGCTCCTCGACCTGCCGGTCGACGCGGGCGCTGCGGTCCTCGTCGGGGGCCTGGGACTTGGGGCGCCCGGCGGCGATGTACGAGGTGACCTCGTCCCGCTCGTCGGCGAGCGAGTGGGCCAGCGACAGGGCGTCCTGGGTCTGCTCGGCGAGCGTCACCAGGTCCTGGGAGTCGTGCAGTTGGCCGGAGGCGGTGATGAGTGACGGCACCCCGGCCGCGGCGATGGCGGCGGCCACGACGGCTACGGCGACGATGAGCCGGTTGCGTACATGGGTGCTGCGCCCCTTGCCCGCCGGGTCGGGCGCGACGGCACCGGTGGCGCCCCCCTGCGGGGTCGTCTGCTTGCCTGTGCCCCGAGGCCGCTTTTTCTGCACCGGTGCTCGCATTCCTGACTCGTGGTACCCATGGGTCCGGGTGACGCTCCGTCATCCCGGTACGGCGACCCTCCCAGTGCCGGTGGGCAGCGGTCGCGCATCATCCGGGCCGCCACCCGAAGGAGTGAACCCCGTTGGGGAGTTGGCGGGCAAGTTCCGGCGGCCCGTCCTGCGGCCCGCTCGGCCGCGCCGGTTGGACGTGGGCGGCGGGCTTTGGCAGGATTCGCCGCCACGCATTCCCGGAGTGATCCATTCCAGCCCAAACCAGGCGTCTGACCTGCGTGGCTGTGCCGAATCGGTAACCAGTGCCAACCTTTTGCGGGGCCTGTGAAGAGGTCGTGCAGACTGGCCGAATGCGTACGGAACTTGTGTCGGAACCCGGTGACCCGAACCGCCCCAACGAGGACTTCGCGAGTGTCGGCATTCCGGCCTCGGGACAGGGCGGTTCGCTGATCGTCCTGGACGGAGTGACCCCGCCGAGAGGGGAGACGGGCTGTCTGCATTCGGTCCCCTGGTACACCGCGCGGCTGGGTGGCGCGCTGACCGAACTGACCGTTTCCTGCCGGGATCTGACTCTGGCGGAGATTCTCTCCCGGGCGATCCTCCGAACATCCGAGGCCCACTCCACCACCTGTGACCTTTCTCACCCACGCACCCCGCAGGCAACGGTGGTCCTGGCCCGCTGGTCCCCGCAGGAGATCGAATACCTGGTCCTTTCGGACTCCGCCCTGCTGGTCGAATCCCCGGCCGGCGAGGTGACCGCCGTACTGGACGACCGCCTGTCGCGGCTGCCCCGCGCCGCTCGCGCCACGGACGCGCTGATCGACGCCACGCTCCGTAACAAGGAGGGCGGCTTCTTCACGGCCGCCGCCGATCCGTCGGTCGCGGAACGGGCGGTGACGGGCTCGCTCCCCCGCACCGAGGTCCGCGCCCTCGCCGCCCTGACGGACGGGGCGACGAGGTGGGTGGAGAAGTTCGGCCGGGGCGACTGGGCGGAGTGCTTCGCCCTCGTACGGAAGGAGGGGGCGGCGGAGCTGGTGAGCCGGGTGCGGGCGCTGGAACGGGCCGACGCGGAGACCCGGACGTATCTGCGCCGGAGCAAGACGCACGACGACGCGACGGTCGGGTACGTCGAGCTGTGAGCCCCTACTTCTCTCTCACTTCTCCATGACGCCGTTCAACCGGTGGAGCAGCCGGGCGAGTTCGGCGACCTCCCGGCGGTCCCAGTGGGAGAGCTGGCTGACGTAGCGCGCCCGCCGGGCCTCGCGGACGTGCGCGACGCGACGCCGGCCCTCGTCGGTGACGTCGACCAGCCAGGCGCGGCCGTCCGCCGGATCGGGCTCGCGGGCGATCAGGCCCAGTTCCTCCAGGGCGCGCAGCTGGCGGGACATGGTGGCCTTGCCGACGCCGATGTAGGCGGCGAGCTCGGTGGCCCGCTGCCGTCCGTACTCGTCCAGCCGGACCAGCAGGCCGTACGCGGCGGACTCCAGGTCGGGGTGGACCTCACGGGCCATCTCCCCCTGGTTGGCCCGGGCCCGCCGGAAGAGAAACGTCAACTCGCGTTCCAGGGACAGGTATTCGGGATCGGGATCCGGAATCCCGCTGTCGATTCTGTCCTCGTCCTTGTGCACGTCAGCACCCATGTTCTGCTTTCCTGATCGTGAAAGTCGCCGCAGTTTCGCCAGTATTTCGCAGGGTGGGACCTACGTACGACGAAGGCCCGGGCCCCTCGTGAAAAGGGACCCGGGCCTTCACCTGACCGGTGGCGTCCGTCACGCCGCCACCGGAACCTCCGACGTCGCTCCGTTCGTCGCCGGCGACAGCGCCAGCTCCAGGACCTGGCGGACGTCCGTCACCGCGTGGACGTCGAGCTTGTCCAGGACCTCGGCCGGGACGTCGTCCAGGTCGGGCTCGTTGCGCTTCGGGATGATCACCGTCGTGACCCCCGCCTGGTGCGCGGCGAGCAGCTTCTGCTTCACCCCGCCGATCGGCAGGACCCGGCCGGTCAGCGAGACCTCACCGGTCATCGCCACGTCCGTACGGACCAGCCGGCCGGACAGCAGCGACGCGAGGGCCGTCGTCATCGTGACACCCGCGCTCGGACCGTCCTTCGGCACCGAACCCGCCGGGAAGTGGATGTGCACGCCCCGGTCCTTCAGGTCGGCGACGGGCAGCTCCAGTTCGGCGCCGTGCGAGCGCAGGAACGACAGGGCGATCTGCGCGCTCTCCTTCATCACGTCACCGAGCTGACCGGTCAGGGTCAGCCCCGCCGCGCCGGTCTCCGGGTCGGCGAGCGACGCCTCGACGTAGAGGACGTCACCGCCCGCGCCGGTGACCGCGAGGCCGGTGGCGACACCGGGAACCGCCGTACGGCGCTCCGCCGGGTCCTGGGCGGACTCGGGCACGTGGTGCGGCCGGCCGATCAGACCGCGCAGGTCGGCGTCGGTCACCGTGAACGGCAGCTCCCGCTCGCCCAGTTCGTGCTGCGCGGCGATCTTGCGCAGCAGCCGGGCGATCGACCGCTCCAGGGTGCGGACACCCGCCTCACGGGTGTACTCACCGGCGAGCTTGCGCAGCGCGCTCTCGTCGATGACGACCTCGTCGTCCTTGAGCCCCGCCCGCTCCAGCTGGCGCGGGAGCAGGTGGTCACGGGCGATGACGACCTTCTCGTCCTCGGTGTAGCCGTCCAGCCGGACCAGTTCCATCCGGTCGAGCAGTGCCTCCGGGATGGCCTCCAGGACGTTCGCCGTCGCGAGGAACACGACGTCGGACAGGTCGAGTTCGACCTCCAGGTAGTGGTCGCGGAAGGTGTGGTTCTGCGCCGGGTCGAGGACTTCGAGCAGAGCCGCGGCCGGGTCGCCCCGGTAGTCGGACCCCACCTTGTCGATCTCGTCGAGCAGGACCACCGGGTTCATGGACCCGGCCTCCTTGATGGCGCGGACGATACGGCCGGGCAGCGCACCGACGTACGTACGCCGGTGACCGCGGATCTCCGCCTCGTCACGCACACCGCCGAGCGCGACCCGCACGAACTTCCGTCCCATCGCGTGCGCGACGGACTCGCCGAGCGAGGTCTTGCCGACACCGGGCGGACCGACGAGGGCCAGTACGGCACCGCCGCGCCGGCCGCCCACAACACCCAGGCCCCGCTCAGCGCGCCGCTTGCGCACGGCCAGGTACTCGGTGATGCGCTCCTTCACGTCGTTCAGACCGGCGTGCTCGGCGTCCAGGATCGCCTTGGCGCCCTGGATGTCGTACTCGTCCTGGGTCCTTTCGTTCCACGGCAGTTCGAGAACGGTGTCCAGCCAGGTGCGGATCCACGACCCCTCTGGCGACTGGTCGGAGGACCGCTCCAGCTTCTCGACCTCCTTGAGCGCGGCCTCGCGGACCTTCTCGGGGAGATCGGCGGCCTCGACGCGGGCGCGGTAGTCGTCGGACTCCTCGCCGTCGCTCGTGTCCCCGTTCAGCTCGCGCAGTTCCTTGCGGACGGCTTCGAGCTGGCGGCGGAGCAGGAACTCGCGCTGCTGCTTGTCGACGCCTTCCTGCACGTCCTTGGCGATGGTCTCGGCGACATCCTGCTCGGCGAGGTGGTCGCGCAGGTGCTGGGTGGCGAGCTTCAGCCGGGCCACCGGGTCGGCGGTCTCCAGCAGCTCGATCTTCTGTTCGGTGGTCAGGAAAGGTGAGTAGCCGGAATTGTCGGCGAGCGTGGACACATCATCAATGGCCTGCACGCGGTCGACGACCTGCCAGGCCCCCCGCTTGCGCAGCCACGCGGTGGCCAGCGCCTTGTACTCCTTCACCAGCTCGGTGACCGAGCCGGGCAACGGTTCCGGCAGGCTCTCGTCGAGCGCGGTGCCCTCGACCCAGAGCGCGGCACCAGGACCGGTGGTCCCGGCGCCGATCTTCACGCGGCTACGGCCGCGGATCAGCGCGCCCGGGTCGCCGTCGGCCAGCCGGCCGACCTGCTCGACGGTGCCGAGCACGCCGGTGCTCGCGTAAGTCCCGTCGATGCGTGGCACCAGCAGGACCTTGGGCTTTCCGGGCTCGGACCGCGCGGCGGCCTGGGCGGCCTCCACGGCGGCGCGTACATCGGTGTCGTTCAGGTCCAGCGGAACCACCATTCCGGGCAGCACGACCTCGTCGTCGAGCGGCAGCACGGGCAGGGTGAGCGGTGTGGACGTCGAAGCCATGATCTCCCCTTAGGCAGTCAAGTTGAGCTATGCCGACTCAATGCTTGGGCGTCTTCGATTGTTCCCCACCTGTTGTTCGCCGTGAGCGATCAGCGAAGGCGTGACTGCCTCGATGCAGGTCAACGCGGAATCGGCGCGTGAGCTTCCCGGGGCACTCGATCTCGGGGCGGCCGATGTCAGTGGCTCCTGCCACGATGCCCGGACACCGTCACGATCAGGAGAGACACATGGGCACCTGGGATGTCGGCCCCTTCGACAACGACACCGCGGCGGACTGGTGCGGCGACCTCGACGACACCTCCCCGGACGCGCGTCAGGGCTTGGTGCGGGACACCCTCGTCCGAGCGGCCGACACCGCCAACCACCTGGACGCGCGCCTCGGCGACGAAGCCGTCGCGGCAGCGGCCCTGGTCGCCGCGCAATGCCCTGGCGGCGAGCCCGCCCACCCCCACTACGGACCGGACGAGCCCCTCCCCGACCTCACCGGTCTACGCACCCTCGCCCTCCAGGCCCTCGACCGCGTCCTGACCGAGCCGTCCGAACTCCTGGAGCTCTGGGCCGACCCGGACGGCGTCCCCTGGCACGCGACCGTCAACGGGCTCCGCAGCACGCTCACGCCCAGCCACCGGGGGAGCAGTTCCGCCTGATCTAGGATCACGTCGCCATGGAACAACTGCCCGAGAGCGTGGACCGGGAGATCCTGGAGCACCGGATCATCCCTGCACTCGTCACCATCCGCGAGACCCTGGGGTGCACCCTTCACCAGGCGCTCGACGTCTTCGCGGAGCGATACGAGGAGCTCCGCGACGATCGCCCGGACGACTTCATCCTGAGCCGGGACGAATACGGCCGAGGCTTCTACTCCTGATCCAGCCGACTCGGCCGGAGCGGGCCTGCCCCGGACTCGCGGGGACGCTCGCCGTCCGGGGAGGGGGCGGCGAAAAAGTGTGACACCTGCGTCCGAAGTGTCACACTTTCACGGAGAGGGTGTCCCAGCGCGGCGGGGGTCGGCAACCGAACTACCGGTCACCGAACTACCAGCCACTGAACCGCCGGTCACCGAACCGGCCGGATCAGGAGACCGTGCGGCCCAAGTAGGCCAGCAGCCGCGCATGCGGGGCCGCGTCCGCCGGGGCCTGGACCTCGGGGCCGAAGACGCCCGGTATGCGGTACGCGTCGAAGCCGCCCATCCCTCGCATCACCGACAGCAGCTCTCCGCACAACTCCTCGTCCACCAGAGCTCGTTGGTCCGTCGCGACCGCCAGGTCCACGCCGTGGACGCAGACCTCCGTGAAATGGATCAGCGCGGCCATCGGGCCGGGCAGCGCACCGAGCGAGATGTGAACGGTGGTGTCGAGGGCCCCCGGGCGGTTCCAGGCCGCACGGTCCGTCTCGGACGCCTCCGCGTACGCGCCCCGGGGATCCGCGCCCAGCCAGTCGGACTCGTGCTCGGCGCCCGGGTCGGTGCCGTTCAGTTCGGCGGCGAAGATGCGCATCCCGCCCACCGTGTGGTTCAGGAGGGTCCGGGCGTCCCACTCCGCGCAGGGGGTGGGATTCTTCCACCGGCCCTCACCAACTCCGGACACCACCAAGCCAGTTGCATCGATCGCCCGCTCGATCCGTCGTACCGCATCCGTATCCGTCACTCGGACCTCCCCCGCCCTGGACTGCGATCCACTCGCCACGCCATCGCTACACCCCCGCAACGGCATTCACAGCCAACTGCCGCAAAATGCAAGCAGATTCACAGCTGGCGGTCTACGCCTACGGGGACATGGGGGATGAAATGAACGACCCGGTGAGTGAGGGGCAGCCGCGGCGCGGGCCGCGCAGGCGAGCCGTCGTGGCCGGAACCGCCGTGGTCGCGACGGCCGCCGCGATCCCGGTGGCCCTCCACGCGGCGAAAGACGACAAGCACACCCCGGTGGCCCGACCGGTCACGCCCGCCCGTGCCGTCAACTCCCCTTCGCCCTCCCCCACTCCCCGTACCCGCGCCCGGGGCGACGACCGCCCCAACATCCTCCTGGTCGTCACGGACGACCAGCCCAAGGACACCGAGTGGGCGACCCCGCAGACCGTGGACTGGCTCGGCGAGAACGGCGTCACCTTCGAGCGGGCGCACGCCAACACCCCACTGTGCGCGCCCTCCCGCGCCTCGATCATGTCGGGCCGCTACGCGCACAACCACGGCGTCCTGGACACCCGCCACCCCTACCACCTGGACCAACACACCACAGTCCAAAGGCAGTTGCACAACTCCGGTTACCGCACCGGCCTGTTCGGCAAGTACCTGAACTACTGGCACACCGGCGACAACCCACCCCACTTCGACGAGTGGCTGCTCCAGGAACCGGTGGCGTACTACAACGGCCACTACAACGACGGCGGAACGGTCCGGAACATCCCCGGCTACAACACCACCGTCATCAAGAACCGCGCCCTCGCCTTCCTGGAGGACTCACGCACGGACCGGCGGCCATGGTTCGCGTACGTCGCCACGCGCAGCGCGCACGAACTGAACATCCCGGAGAAGAAGTACGCCCACACACGCGTCCCCGAGTGGCCCGGGCGGCCGTCCGTCTTCGAGACCGACAAGGCGGACAAGCCCGCGTTCCTGCGCAAGTCCAAGCACGGTCTGGCCGCCGGACAGGCCCTGTGCGCCCGCCAGTTGAGGACCCTGCTGTCGGTGGACGACGCGATGCGCGACTTCCGCGACCAGCTGCGCGCGCTCGGCCAGCTGGAGAACACGCTCGTGCTGTACACCAGCGATCACGGACTGTGCTGGGGCGACCACGGCTGGCTGCGCAAGTCGGTGCCGTACCGGCCGAGTCTGGAGGTGCCGTTCCAGCTGTCGTGGCCGGCCCGGGGTCTCGACAGGGGAACCTCCGACGACCGTCTCACCGGCCACGTGGACATCGCGCCCACCCTCCTCGACGCGGCCGGCATCACCCCGGACACCCCGCACGACGGCCACTCGCTCCTCGGCACCGGCGACCGGGACCATCTGCTCGCCGAGTGGTGGTGGAACCGGCAGGACAAGGAACCGATCCACACCTGGGCGACGTACATCGGCAGGTCCGAGCAGTACACGGAGTACTACCGCACCCGTCTCGACAAGAACGGCCGACCCACGGACGGCGACGGCAAGGTGCTCTTCCGCGAGTACTACGACCTGCGCGCCGACCCCTACCAGCTCACCAACAAGCTGCACGAGGCAACCGCCGCGCAGGAAGCGCGACTTGGCGTCCCGGCACTGGCGAAGGGGCTGAACGCGGCCAGACGGGCCGGGAGTTAGACCCGCGCGACCTCGACCCGGGCAGCCTCGACCCGAGCCGTCCCAGCCACCCGCGCGGCCCGCTGCCACCGCCGTATCAGCGGCCAGGTCGAGACGCCTATCGTCAGGGAGATCAGGTGGCCCCAGCTGGTCATGGGGTCGGTGAACGCGATCAGGTCCGAGAGCAGCGTCCAGCCGAACAGGGCGAGCAGCGGCAGCCCGAGCCACGGCCTGAGCAGACCGGCCAGCGCTCCCGTGCTCGCGGCGACGCCGAAGCTGATGCCGTAGTCGAGGCGGTGCAGCGAGCTGTCGGGCAGGTGCCCCGCCAGCACGGCCAGCCCCACGGTGCCCTCGGTCGCGAGCGTGGCCAGGATGTGCCCGGTCAGGAACACCCCGGCGGCCCGCACCCCGCCGATCCGCCGCTCCAGCGCGGTCAGCACCAGCAGGAAGAGAAACGCGTACGGCGACAGCACCCCGCCGACGATCCACAGCGCGCTGGCGACCAGCACCACGAACGGGTCACGGACGAGGTGGGTGACATCGGTGCTGGAGGCCTTGTGCAGCTCACTCACCAGCGTGGGATCGGCGTACTGCGCGACGAGCGAGGTGACCACGAGCAGCATCGCGTAACCGAAGGTGAACGGCGTCCCGGTGGGCGTGGGCAGCAGCCGCCACGGGTGGAGGCGGCGGAGCGCGGCCAGGAGGCGGGACTCCCGGGGAACGGCGGGCGTGGACGCCGAGACGGACACCGCCCGCAGCCTCAAGTCACCTGCCGTTTCCGCGACTTCCCGCTGTCTCGGCATCGCGTCCAGCAGCGGGGAGGCCTCGTCGGCCAGGGAAGCGCCCGAGGGCGTGGCGGAGGCCTGAGTATCGGCCGTCGCGGTCCGTTCCACCGTGAGGCGCTCCTTCCGTTTCACCCCACCCTTCGCCGTCCCACCTGTCGCTGTCTATGACCGACGCCACGCGAGAGCCGATTCACAGCAACCCGAAAGGCTTCTCACGCGTCCACCGGGGTCCGATTCCGCCGCCCGTTCCGGTGAAACTGCCAAAATGGACCGTATGACCACCGCGTACGACACTCCCGTTGTCCTGGACCGTCGCGAGGGCCCCTACGGCGAGGTGGTGCTGCGCCGGCACGGGGAGTTGCTGCAGATCATCGCCAACGGGTGCTTCCTGATGGACACTTCCGACGGGCGCTCGGAGCGGCTGCTGGTCGACGCCGCGTACGCCGCGCTGGACGGGCGCTCCGAACCGGACGTGCTGATCGGCGGGTTGGGCGTGGGTTTCTCGCTCGCGCACGCCGCCGCGGACCCCCGCTGGGGCCGGATCACGGTCGTGGAGCGGGAGCCCGCGATCGTCGAATGGCACCGCTCCGGACCGCTGTCGGCGCTCTCCGCGCCCGCTCTCGCCGACCCTCGGACCGACATTGTGAAAACGGACCTAGTCGCATTCGTCAATGAGACTTGCGCCACTTTCGACGCGCTCTGCCTCGACATCGACAACGGGCCCGGCTGGACCGTCACCGACAGCAACGACAACCTCTACTCACCGGCCGGACTGGCAAGCTGCGCAAGGGTGTTGAGGTCTGGAGGGGTACTCGCCGTGTGGTCGGCGCAGCCCTCTCCGGAATTTGAACGAACCTTATGGAATGCCGGGTTCCAGCAGGTGCGTACCGAAGAGATCCCGGTTGCCCGAGGAGTTCCCGACGTGGTGCACCTCGCCGTCCGACCTGGATAGCAAAGGCGTGGTGACTGCCCGTACCCTGCTTCCCTGACGCGGATCATTCAAGCGTCAAGCGCAGTCATGGGATCACCCCACTGGTTCCGGAAAGCACACTTCAGGGGCGGGCGATGGAGCAGACAAGTACCTCCCACAACGGTACGGCCACGGCCACGCCGGGCGCACAGCGCCGGGTGCTGGTGGTCGAGGACGACCCGACGATCGTCGACGCCATCGCGGCCCGCCTGCGCGCCGAGGGATTTCTCGTGCAAACCGCGGGCGACGGGCCTTCGGCCGTCGACACCGCCGAGGCCTGGCAGCCCGATCTGCTGATCCTCGACATCATGCTGCCCGGCTTCGACGGCCTGGAGGTCTGCCGCCGTGTGCAGGCCGCCCGCCCGGTGCCGGTGCTGATGCTCACCGCGCGCGACGACGAGACCGACATGCTGGTCGGGCTCGGGGTCGGCGCCGACGACTACATGACCAAGCCGTTCTCGATGCGGGAGCTGGCGGCACGGGTGCACGTCCTGCTGCGCCGCGTGGAGCGTGCCGTGGTGGCCGCGTCCACCCCGCGCTCCGGCATCCTGCGCCTCGGCGAGCTGGAGATCGACCACGCACAGCGCCGGGTACGGGTGCGCAGCGAGGACGTGCATCTCACGCCCACCGAGTTCGACCTGCTGGTCTGCCTGGCGAACACCCCGCGTGCCGTGCTCTCCCGCGAGCAGCTGCTCGCGGAGGTGTGGGACTGGGCGGACGCCTCCGGCACCCGCACCGTCGACAGCCACATCAAGGCGCTGCGCCGGAAGATCGGCGCCGAGCGGATCCGCACGGTGCACGGTGTCGGCTACGCACTGGAGACACCGACGCCATGAGCGGCGGGCCGACGTCACGGAGGAGCCCCGGGGAGCCCTGGGGCGGCGTACGCCCGTTCTCGATCAAGACCAAACTGGGCGCGCTGGTCGTCATCGCGGTGCTCATCACCACCGGTCTGATGGTGATCGCCATGCGCACGGCGACGGAGCTGCGCTTCATCACGGTCTTCTCGATGATCGCCACACTGCTGATAACGCAGTTCGTGGCCCATTCGCTCACCGCGCCGCTGGACGAGATGAACACGGTGGCCCGGTCCATCTCGCGCGGCGACTACACGCGCCGGGTGCGCGAGAACCGCCGCGACGAACTGGGCGACCTGGCCGAGACGATCAACGTCATGGCCGACGAGCTGGAGGCCCAGGAGCGGCAGCGCAAGGAACTCGTCGCGAACGTCTCGCACGAGTTGCGCACCCCCATCGCGGGCCTGCGCGCCGTACTGGAGAACGTCGTCGACGGCGTCTCGGCCGCCGATCCGGAGACCATGCGTACGGCGCTGAAGCAGACGGAGCGCCTGGGACGTCTCGTCGAGACGCTGCTGGACCTCTCCCGCCTGGACAACGGCGTCGTACCGCTGAAGACGCGCCGCTTCGAGGTGTGGCCGTATCTCTCGGGTGTGCTCAAGGAGGCCAACATGGTCGCCTCCGCGCGCGCCGGCATCGCGTCCGGCTCGGGCAGTCACACGCGCACGGACGTCCATCTGCACCTGGACGTGTCCCCGCCGGAGCTGACCGCGCTCGCGGACCCGGAGCGCATCCACCAGGTCGTCGCCAACCTCATCGACAACGCGGTCAAGCACAGCCCCGCGCACGGCCGGGTCACGGTCAAGGCGCGGCGCGGGTCACTCCCGGAGTCGCTGGAGCTGGAGGTCCTGGACGAGGGGCCCGGCATCCCTGAGGCGGAGTGGGCGCACATCTTCGAGCGGTTCAACCGGGGAGCGGTGAGCGCGCCCCACGGACCCGGCAGCGACGGCGGTACGGGCCTCGGCCTGGCGATCGCCCGCTGGGCGGTGGATCTGCACGGCGGCCGGATCGGCGTGGCCGAATCCGACCGTGGCTGCAGGATCATCGTCACCCTTCCGGGACTGTCATCCGTGCCAAGTTGACGTAAAGTTCGACCCGGAGCCCCAAGATCCACGACGGTCCGCGCTGACGGACACGTGTGATCAGGCACAGGCCCGCGCCGTTCGTGCGCCCGGCCCGCACCAACACACCCCTCCCATAGCGGAACCACGCTTGTTTCCCGCCATTTCGGCCCCCGAAACACACTTTCCGGTGTGACTTACACGACGATGGACCGGCCCGACCTGACCTTCGTGGTCATGGGGGCGTAGCCTTAATTCCCGCTGTCCATCACCTTGTGAAGCGGAAGAGGGCGGTTGCCGCCGTGTCGTCACAGTCCCCCAGTAACTCGACCATCTCGACCGAGTCCGACCAAGCCGCGGGTAAGAATCCCGCGGCGGCGTTCGGGCCCAACGAGTGGCTCGTCGACGAGATCTATCAGCAGTACCTCCAGGATCCGAACTCGGTAGACCGAGCCTGGTGGGACTTCTTCGCCGACTACAAGCCGGGCGCGGCTGCCGCCCCGACCTCGACTTCGGCGGGTACTGCGGCCACGGGGGCCGCAGCGACCTCCACACCCCCGGCCCAGGCGGCACCCGCCGCCCC
>NZ_JAWOAI010000298.1:0-12301 GCF_033194735.1 Streptomyces sp. W16 | reverse complement strand
GGTCGGCGAGTGCGTACGCGCCGAGCGCGTGGCCCTGCTCGGCGGACTGGCGCAGCCAGTACTCGGCGGCGGGTTCGTCACCGCGCTCGCGGTGGTACCGGCCAAGTGCGTGCGCGGCTGCGGCGGAACCGGCCACGGCGGCGATCCGCCACCATCCGGCGGCCTCGTCCGTGTATCCGCGCTGGTGGAGGAGGACACCCAGGTTGTTGGCCGCGGCCCGGTCGCCCTCGGCGGTGGCGGCACGCAGCAGAGGCTCGGCTCCGTCGAGATCACCGCGGCGCAGCAGCATCGCTCCGAGGACACTCGTCGCCTCGACGTCGCCGGCCTGTGCGGCGAGCCGTGTACGTGCCTCGTCGACAGCCTCCCCCTCACCGGTCTCGTCCCGGTCGGAAGGCTGCACAAAACGCCCTGTATCCAACAGAGTTGCCTTGTCCCCCATAACGTCCATCGTCGCACCACCTGCAACCTGGGTACACCTGGTATACCGCAGCCAGTGAGGTCTCTACAGCGTTTTGTCGACATGCCCACAGAGAGACAAGCGAAACACGGTTTCACCAAGTACCCACGGCGACACGGCCGTCACCCTCGTCGGCACATGCGTTCGCACAGCGCGAAGGCCCGGATCCTTGAAAGGATCCGGGCCTTCGCGATCAGTAGCGGGGACAGGATTTGAACCTGCGACCTCTGGGTTATGAGCCCAGCGAGCTACCGAGCTGCTCCACCCCGCGCCGTTGTGTTGCAACCGTACCACGGTGCGAGGTGGGCTTCCGACCTAGTGATCAACTGCCGCCTGAGCTGCGCTAACCACTCGAACTGCTCGGACTGCTACTGGGACTGCTGCTGGCACTCGGACTGCTGCTGGGACTCGCGCTGCTCTTGCCCTTGGCTGCCGCGGTCTGCGCGGCCTCGGCCCGCTTCAGCGCGGCCTGCAGATCCTTCTGCGCCTGCCCGTACGCCTCCCAGTCGCCCTTCTTCAGGGCCTGTTGCCCCGCGTCGAAGGCCTTCTGGGCGTCGGTCAGGGCCTGTTGGACCGTTGGATTACTGGATGTCGGTGGAGTGGTGGTGCCCGTATCCGGTGGCGTGGTCGTGGTCGCCGCTCCGAAGACCTTGGTGAGCCCTTGGTCCAGCGTGTCCTCGAAGGCGGTCTTGTTCCCGTAGGCCACCAACACCTTGCGCAGGAGCGGGTACTTGAGTCCACCACCACGTACGTAGACGGGCTCCACGTACAGCAGTCCTCCGTCGAGCGGCACCGTCAGCAGGTTGCCGTACTCGATGTCGGAGTCGCCGCCCTTGAGCAGCTTGATGGATTCGGCGATGTCCTGTTGGGAGTTGAAGGCGCTCTGCACCTGTTTAGGGCCGCCGACGGTCGTGCTGGTCGGCAGCTTCAGGATTCTGATCTTGCCGTAATCGCTCGTGCCGGCCTCGGAGTCGACCGCCATGAAGGCGCTGAGGTTGTCTCTTCCGTTCGGTGTGAACGTCGTTGTCAGCGAGAACGCCTGCGCGGACTGGTCCGGCATCTTCATGCTCAGGTAGTACGGCGGCACCGCGCTGCCCGACTTGTTGGTCGGGTCGTCCGGCACCTGCCACACCTCGCTGCCGCTGAGGAACGTCTGCGCGTCCGTCACGTGGTAGCGGGTGAGCAGCTCGCGCTGGACCTTGAACAGGTCCTGCGGGTACCGGAGATGGGCCATCAGCGAGGCCGAGATGTCCGACCTGGGCTCGACCGTGCCGGGGAACGCCTTCATCCAGGTCTTCAGGACCGGGTCCTCGGTGTCCCACTGGTAGAGCTTGACCTGACCGGTGTACGCGTCGACGGTCGCCTTCACCGAGTTGCGGATGTAGTTGACCTGGTTCTGCTGGGCCACCACCGCGCGGTTGTTGTTCGTCGCGGTGAGCGAGTCGGCCGTGGTGTCCCCGAGGGTCGTCCGCGAGGCGTACGGGTATCCGTTGCTGGTGGTGTACGCGTCGACGATCCACTGGATATGGCCGTCCACGACCGCCGGGTAGGCGTCACCGTCGATGGTCAACCAGGGCGCCACCGCCTCGACCCGCTCCTTGGGCGTGCGGTTGTACAGGATCCGCGAACCCTCGCCGATCGCACCGGAGTAGAGGATCTGCGGCTCGTTGAACGCCACCGCGTACGCGGCCCGGTTGAGCGGGTTGGAGAGGTTGACGCCGCTCTTGCCCGTGTAACTGGTGGTCTTCTCGCCGCTGTCGTCGGAGTAGTCGATCTCCTTCTGGGGACCGCCGACGATCGAGTACGTGGTGGTCTTCTCGCCGTAGTAGATCTGCTGCTCGTACTTGCCGAGATCACCCGTGGACGGCAGATCGGACTCGGTGAAGACCGGCCGGCCCTCGGAGTCGACCTCGGTGCCCTTGGCGGCGACCACGCCGTAGCCGTGGGTGTAGCGGAAGTGGTCGTTGATCCAGTTGTTCTTCGGGATGCCGTTGAGGTTCAGCTCGCGCAGCCCGATGACCGTGTCCTGGTCCTTGCCGTCCTCGCTGTAGCGGTCGACATCCAGGTTGGTCGGGAACGCGTAGTAGTTCCTGATCTGCTGGAGCTGCTGGAACGTGGGCGACACGACGTTCGGGTCCACGATGCGGATGCTCGCCGTGGAGTCGACGTCGGAACGCAGCTTGGTCTTGTCCTTGGTGGTGCTCGTCCCCGAGTACTCCGTGACCTTGGTGTCGTCGATGCCGTAGGCCTCGCGCGTCGCCTTGAGGTTCTTCTGGACGTACGGGGCTTCCTTGGCCTGCTCGTTGGGCTGGACCGTGAACTTCTGGACGATCGCCGGGTACAGGCCGCCGATGAGGATCGCGGAGAGCACCATCAGGCCGAAGCCGATGACGGGCAGCTGCCAGGTGCGCCGCCACAGGGTGGCGAAGAACAGCAGCGCGCAGATGACGGCGATGCAGAACAGGATCGTCTTGGCCGGCAGATACGCGTTCGCGTCGACGTATCTGAGGCCCGTCCAGTCACCCGTCGCCTTGAAGTCGCTTGATTTGACCGCGAGTCCGTAGCGGTCGAGCCAGTAGGCGACCGCCTTGAGCGCGACGAAGATGCCGAGCAGCACCGACAGATGCCCGGTGGCGGCGGCCGTGGCGCGCGCGCCCGGGCTGGTGATGCGCAGCCCGCCGTACAGGTAGTGCGTCAGCGCGGCGGCGAGCAGCGAGAGGATCGCGGCGGCGAAGCCGAAGCCGAGCAGGAAGCGGTACCAGGGCAGGTCGAAGGCGTAGAAGGAGACGTCGAGGTGGAACTGCGGGTCCTTCTGGTGGAAGGGCACGCCGTTGACCCACATCAGCCAGACCCGCCACTGGCTGGACGCCGAGGCGCCCGCGATCAGCCCGACGAGGGAGGTGATCGCGAGAAGCAGCCACTTCTTGTACGGCGCGATGCCCATGCGGTAGCGGTCGAGGCTCTGCTGCTCCATCGACATGGCGCTGAGCGGCGGGCGCAGCCGGTGCGCCAGCCAGATGTTCACACCGACCGCGGCCGCCATGAGCAGACCGAAGACGAAGAAGAGCCCGATCTTCGTCGACAGGGTGGTGGTGAACACGGACGAGTAATGCACTGACCGGTACCAGAGCCAGTCCGTCCAGAAGCCCGCGAACATGGTGAACGCCATGCCGAGTACGGCAAGGACGCCCAGTGTCATGAGCAAAGTCCGGACACGCCGGGACGGGCGGCCCACTCTGATCCGCGGCCCTTGCGGGCCTCCGCCGCGGTCCGGCATCTGGAAAGCCAAGGTGCGCACCTCGAAGTTCGCTGTTGGTCGCTGTCGTTGCGTCAGGTCCCCGGTTTCGCGGACCGTCCGTAGCCCCGCGTGATCGCGGGCCCACACCTATGCAACTTACTCACCGTTTACTCGGTTCCCGATTCCGGCCATGAACGAGGCAGGATTGTGACTATGTCCAACACTCCCATGGCAGCGAACCCCCTCACCCGGGCCGTACTGGAGATCGACGAGTACGCCTCCGGCCTCGGCTGGGACCAGCCCGCTCGCCTCTTCGCCCTCGTAGACACCGCGCGGCTGCGGGCCCAGGAGCCCGGCCTCGCGGCCCAACTCGGCCTGCGGGACGAGCCCGAGACCACCGGTCTCACCCCGATCGAGCAGGAGGAGATCCCGGCCGGAAAGCCGCTGGACGAGTTCCTCGGCACGATCGCCTGGCCCGACGCGGTGGCCGGCTGCGCGCTCACCGTCGAGCGGCTGATGCTGCCGCCGTCCGCCGAGGCCACCGTCCCGGACGGCCTGAGCGAGAAGAAGCTCACCCAGTGGGTCGCCCAGCACCCGGACCGCCAGGAGGTCCGGATGACGGTCGCGGTCCTGCGCGACGGCACCCGCGACTCGGCCCTGCGGCTGCGCGAGAAGGACTCCCCCACGGAGGTCCTCACGGGCGGCGCCCTGGTCCCGGGCCTCGCCGAGGCCCTGTCCGCGACCTTCGAGGACTGACGTCGTCCGCTACGACTCCGGTTCCTCGCGTACGACTCCGGGGGCGCCCTCTGCCTGAGGGCGCCCCCGGAGTCGTACGCGAGGTCTTCTTAAGAAGGGGCTTGTTCAGCCCTTGGTGCTGCACTTCGGGAGGTCGGCGGTCTTGCCGCTGTTGATCAGCTTGAGGTCGCTGATCGCGTCCTTGATGGTGTTCACCTTGACGAGCCTGAGGCCACTGGGGGTGTCCTTGGCGGCTTCCGCGCAGTTGTCGGCGGGCGTCAGGAAGTACTGGGCGCCCTTGTTGCGCGCGCCGACGGTCTTCATCGAGATGCCGCCGATCGGGCCGACCTTGCCGGTGTCGTCGATGGTTCCGGTGCCGGCCACGAACTTGCCGCCGGTGAGGTTGCCCGGGGTGAGCTTGTCGTAGATGCCGAGCGCGAACATCAGGCCGGCGCTCGGGCCGCCGACGTCGGCGAGCTTGATGTCGATGCTGAACGGGAACGTGTGATCGGTTCCGGCGGAGATGCCGACGATGGCGCGCTTGGCGCCGGTGTCGTCGGAGGTCGCCGTGGTGATCGTGATGTCCTTCGTCGCGGTCGCCGTCTTGTTCGCCTTCACCGCGGCGGCCTGGTCCTTGGCCGAGACGATGGTGAACGCGACCTTCTCACCCGGCTTGTGCTTGGTGACCAGCTTCGCGACGTCGTCGGGCTGCTTCACCGTCGTACCGTCGACGGCCTTGATCACGTCACCGGCGTGCAGCTTGCCCTCGGCCGGGGAGCCCTTGAGGACCGTCGAGACGATCACCCAGGACTTCACCGGGATGCCCAGCTGGTCCAGGGCGGCGACCTTGGCGCTCTCCTGGGACTGGCTGAACTCCTCGGCGTTCTCCTGGGTCGACTGCTGCTCCGTCTTGCCGTCCGGGTACAGCGTGTCGTGCGGGACGACCTTGTCGTCGTGGGCGAGCCAGCCGTACACGGCCTCGATGAGGTTCATGTTGTAGTCGGCGCTGGTGACCCGGACCGTCGTCATGTTCAGGTGACCGGTCGCCGGGTAGGTCTTGCGCCCGGTGATCTGCAGCACCGGCTCGCCGTCGTGGTCCCCGAGCGTGTTCACCGTCGGGCCCGGTGACATCTCCGCATACGGGACGTTGATGAGGACTCCCGCGCACAGGAGCGCGATCAGCATCAGGGTGGAGGCGAGCATCGTCGCGGTGCGGCGTGGCATGGCACGACAGTACGGGACGCGTCTGTCAGCGCACCGTCAGGGCCGCCCTCCGGTCGCGCTTCCGTTCACGTGCCGGAGTGGGACTTGTCCATGGCCTCACGGAAGCGGGCATAGCCGTCCAGTTCCGGACCGTCGCTGCGCACCTTGCGGGTCCTGTTGGCCCAACTGCCCCACAGACCGGCACCTATCGCAGCCACCAGCGGAATCAACAACCAGGCGAGTGCCGCCATGCCGACCTCCCAACCCCACAGAGTCACCTCAACTGACTGATCAGCAGATTAGCCAGCCCCACTGACAACGCTCGTGCCAGGGCGCCGGTTACGCAACCGGAGGGCCGGTGGGAAGCGGGTGAGCGGCTGTCAGCAGACGCGACGGGTGGGCATCAGCAGGCGCCGACCCATTCCTCGGTGCCGTCGGAGAACTTCTGGTGCTTCCAGATCGGCACCTCGTGCTTGAGATCGTCGATCAGCTTCCGGCACGCCTCGAAGGCCTCACCCCGGTGGGGACACGACACGGCGACGACGACCGCCAGGTCTCCGATCGCGAGATCTCCCACGCGGTGGACGGCGGCCAGCGCCCGCACCGGGTAGTCCGCGACGACCTTCTCGGCGACGCGCCGCATCTCGGCCTCGGCACTGGGGTGGCACGAGTACCCCAGCCGGTCGACGTCGGCACCGCCGTCGTGATTGCGCACGGTCCCGACGAACAGGGCCGTCCCACCGGCCGCGTCGTCCCCCACGGCCCGGAAGACCTCGTCCACGGAGAGCGGCGTCTCCCGGATCCCGATCAGCTTGATGGGATCCTGTGCGGCCTGCTCACCGGGATGGTCGATCGTGGGTGCCATGCCTCCATCGTGCCGCACCCTGCCGACAGCGCGGAATAGCACTTTCGCCAGGCACGCGCGTGTGCCTGTTTGGAGCGTCCTACAGGGTGTCCTCGGGGAGCACCGCTCCTCAGATCCGGCGCCGGGCCTTCCGCGCCCGTCGTACGACCGCCGCCGCGCCGAGCAGTGCGACCGTCGCGCCCGCGGCACCCGCCGCCGTCGCGTCCTTGCGGCCGAGCCGTCGTCCGACGACCGTGTGCCGTCCGGCGACCTCCTCCAGGAGCTCCGCGAGCACTTCCTCGTTGGTCCACTGCGGCCGCCAGCCCGCGTCGTGCAGCCGACTTCCGCTGACCACCCAGGGGTACATCGTGTACGCCAGGTCGCCGGCCGGGGACGGGGTGAGTCCGATCCGGTGCAGCCGGGCCGCCGCGCCGAGCGCGACCGCGGACGGCAGCTCCATGCGCCGGATGCCGCTGAGTTCCTCGACCTCCTCCTGCTCCAGCCAGCCGTCGCAGCCGACGGCGAGTTCCCCGTCGACCTTCTCCAGGACGGCGTACTCCAGGGCGCTGCACAAATCCTCGACATGGCAGAACTGCCAGGCGGGCCGCGACCCGGCCACCACGAGCAGCCTGGGCGACTCGAAGTACCTGGTCAGCGCGGTGTCGGTGCCGCCGACGAGGACTCCGGGGCGTACGACGGTGACATTGAGCCCGGGATGCGCCCGGGGCGCGCGCCGCGCGAGCCGCTCGACCTCCAGGAGGTCGCCCACACCGGTGGCCTCCGCGGTGGCCCGCAGTTCGGCGTCCTCCGAGAGCGGCAGTTCGTTGTCGGGCAGTGCTCCGTAGACCATCGCCGAGGTGCAGAGCACGACCCGGTGGACCCCGGCCGCCGCGGCGGCGGTCAGCACGGTCTGGGTCCCCCGCACGTTGTACGCCGAACGGGCGGCGGGGTCGGTCTCCAGATCGAGGTCAAGCGCCAGATGTACGACGACGTCGGCGCCGCGCAGCTTCTCCGCGATGGCCGGATCCCGTACGTCGAGGATGTGCCACTGGGCCGCCGCGCACTCGCCGCGCCGCTCGTCGATGGCGATGACCTGCTTGATCTCCTCGGAGGCGGCGAGCCGCTCGGTGAGGAGCGCCCCGATCCCGGACGCGGCGCCGGTGACCGCGACGACGGGCCCGCGCACGGCGGGACTGGTTGAGTGGTTTCGCGCTGCGCGAACCTGCGGATCTGGGGAACTCACCGGGCGTCTCCAGCGGTTGTCTTCAGTACGGACGCGCGTGACGCGTCCGTACCAGGTGGCATCCATCCTGCCGCAGGCCAGGTCTTGGCGAAGCACCGAGGCCCGATCGGCCCGCGGTGTCTACGCTGGGTGGTGTTGAAGGGCAGTCGTGCCGTCGGAGAGAACCGGCGGCCTTAACAGCCGAGGAATCCCGTGAGTGACACCCCATTCGGATTCGGCCTTCCGCCGGAGGAGCCGGACGACGGCGACGAGGGCAAGAAGAAGGACCAGGAGAGCGGTGGTGGTCAGGGACCGGCCAACCCGTTCGGATTTGGCGGGCTGCCCGGTGCCGGGGGCTTTGGCGGCCCCGGCGCGGACAATCCGCTCGCAGCCATGTTCGGCTCCCTGAACCCCAACGACCTGGGCGCCGCGTTCCAGCAACTGGGCCAGATGCTCTCGTACGAGGGCGGCCCGGTGAACTGGGACATGGCCAAGCAGATCGCCCGCCAGACGGTCTCCCAGGGCACCCAGGACGGCACGAAGGACGCGAGCATCGGCCCCGCCGACCGCACCGCGGTCGAGGAGGCCGTCCGCCTCGCCGACCTGTGGCTGGACGACGCGACCTCGCTGCCGTCCGGTGCCGGCTCCGCCGTGGCGTGGTCCCGCGCGGAGTGGGTCGAGGCGACCCTGCCGGCCTGGAAGGAACTCGTGGACCCGGTCGCCGAGCGCGTCGGCGCGGCCATGGGTGACGTCCTGCCGGAGGAGATGCAGGCCATGGCGGGCCCGCTGATCGGCATGATGCGCTCCATGGGCGGCGCCATGTTCGGCACGCAGATCGGGCAGGCCGTGGGCGTGCTCGCGGGCGAGGTCGTCGGCTCGACCGACATCGGTCTGCCGCTCGGCCCGGTCGGCAAGGCCGCGCTGCTGCCGCTGAACATCGAGGCGTTCGGCAAGGACCTGGGCATTCCGCAGGAGGAGGTGCGGCTCTACCTCGCCCTGCGCGAGGCCGCCCACCAGCGCCTGTTCGCGCACGTGCCGTGGCTGCGCTCGCACCTGTACGGCGCGGTCGACGGGTACGCGCGCGGGATCAAGGTCGACACCGCCAAGCTGGAGGACGTGGTCGGCCAGTTCGACCCGCAGAACCCGGAGCAGCTGCAGGACGCCCTTCAGCAGGGCATGTTCCAGCCGGAGGACACGCCGGAGCAGAAGGCTGCTCTGGCCCGTCTGGAGACGGCTCTGGCGCTCGTCGAGGGCTGGGTGGACGCGGTGGTCCACGCCGCCGCGAAGCCGCGTCTGACGTCGGCCGACGCACTCCGCGAGACCCTGCGGCGCCGTCGCGCGACGGGTGGTCCCGCCGAGCAGACGTTCGCCACGCTGATCGGCCTGGAGCTGCGCCCGCGCCGGCTGCGCGACGCCTCCCGGCTGTGGGCCTCGCTCACGGACGCGCGCGGTGTCGACGGCCGTGACGGTCTGTGGGCCCACCCGGACATGCTGCCGACGGCCTCCGACCTGGACGACCCGGACGGCTTCGTGCACCGCGAGCAGCTGGACTTCTCCGAGCTGGACAAGCTGCTCGGCGAGGCGGCGAGCGGCACCGGTGAGAAGCCGAACCTGACGAAGGACAAGGACTCCAAGGACGACGACACCGAGTGAGCCTGTACGACGACGCGGTCCTCGTACTCAAGAGCTACGAGGACCAGACGGACCTGCGCCAGGCCTACCTGGACCACCTTGCCGCTCACCCGGACGGCATGTGGAAGTCGTGCCACGCCGGCCATGTCACGGCGAGCGCGCTGGTGATCGACCCCGAGCAGGGTCGCGTGCTGCTGACCCTGCACAAGAAGCTGCGGATGTGGCTCCAGATGGGCGGCCACTGCGAGCCGGAGGACACCTCCCTGGAGGCGGCGGCCCTGCGCGAGGCCACCGAGGAGTCCGGCATCACCGGACTGACACTGCTGCAGGGCGGCCCGGTCCGCCTGGACCTGCATCCCATCCCGGCGCCGTGCCACTTCCACTACGACGTCCAGTACACGGTCGTGGCACCTCCCGGTGCCGTGCAGGAGATCAGCGACGAGTCCCTGGACCTGCGCTGGTTCGCCTACGACGAGGTGGCGGCCGTAGCGGACGAGTCGGTCGTGCGGCTGCTGGCGGGGGCGCGCGCCAGGCTGTGATGGCTGGGGACGTGTAAGGGGCGCCCGCACTGGCGGGCGCCCCTTACGTCGGTTTCCGGACGGTCAGCTCCAGACGTTGCCCTGGTTCTGTGCGTGCGCGCCGTGCTGGCCCATGCCGAACTGGGCGGCGACGCCCTGGCCAATCGCGGCGTTCTGCGGCGGCAGGAGCTCGCTGGGCTGGACGAGTGCGTAGCCGCTGCCCATGAAGCTGAGCTCCCAGCCCTCGCCGGTGTTGCCGCGGCGCCGCCACACGCCGGAGGAATGCGTCTGGGCCTGCATCTGGACGCGCAGGCCTGTGGACCATGCGACGATCGCGTCGGCGTCGCAGTTGACGTACTTGTCGGGCGTGACCTGCATCATCAGGGGCGCGCCAGAGGTCATCAGGGCGACCTTGCCGCGGCCGGTGATGTTGAGCTGGTACTTCCCGGAGCCGGAGATGCCGTACTGGCTGTCCACGGCGATGACCTCGTGGTGCAGTGAGGAGTCCATCGCGAGGACGTAGCTGCTGTCGACGGTGAGGCCGTCCTGTTCCACATCCACTACGTGGATGTGCTGGGCGAGGTTGGCGAGGAAGACCGTGCCCTGCCCGTGGCAGCGCATCAGGCTGAGGCCCTCGCCCGTGTAGGCACGCGCGCGTCCCTGCTGGTTGCTCTGGTACTCGGCGTCGAACTCGACGAGTCCCTGGTAGGCGACCATGGTGCCCTTGCGGGCGAGGATGTCGTCGTGGCCCTCCAGGACGACGCGCAGCATCTGCTTGTTCTGGAGGCTGTAGCGGTCCTGGGACTGCGAGTCGTTGAACGCGAAAAGCGGGCTCTGCATGGTGTCGTGTTCCCCCCTCAGCCCCGGAACCGGAGACGGTCGGTGCTGTCCTCGCTGGGCTGGACGACGACGATGCCCTGCCCGGAGAAGGCCATCTGGTACGCCTCGCCGCTGCCGCGGCCGATCAGCGACTGCGCCTTGAAGCTGCGCTTGCCCTTCACCTTGAGGTTCGGGGACCAGGCGACGAGCGCGTCCGGGTCGACGTAGGTCTCGTCATCGCCGCCACCGCAGTCGACGACGATCGGCTTGCCGCGAGAGGTCAGCGCGACCCAGCCCTGGCCGGTGATCTTGGTGTTCCACAGGCCCTGCCCGGCGAACTTGGCGAGCCCCTTGACGCGCTCGACACCCCAGGTGAGGGACGTGTCAAAGGCGAGCAGGTTGGTGGCGTTGACGGAGATCCCGTCGCCGTTGAGGTTGATCACGACGACGTCCGCGCCGTAGTCGGCGAGATAGAGCAGTCCGTCTCCGGAGCACTTCATCAGGGGCGCGCCCTCGCCGGTCATCCAATCGCGCGCGATCTGGCGCACGGCCGGCGGGTTGGGCTCGTACTGGATGAAGCCCTCGTAGGCGATCATCGAGCCCACGCGCGCGAAGAGGTCGCTTCCGGTCTGCATGGCGACCTTCAGCATGTTGTTGCCGTGGTTCTCCATGCGGGCGGTGACGGGTGCGGGGGCGTAGCCCGCGAGCGGCTGGTTCATGACGGGCTCCCTCAGACCTCGTACGGCTGGACGACGATGAAGTTGCCGGGGGCGGCCCGGAACTGCAGGTTGACGCTCTCGCCGGTGTCTCCGGGGTACGCGTTGCGGCGCATCCGGACCTGGCTGGAGACGATCACCTGGGCGGCGGCGGACCAGGCGACGACCGCGTTGCAGTCGGCGAACGTGGTCGGCGTGACCGGCAGGACGACGGGCGAGCCGTGCGTCTTCACGACGATGGTGCCGGTCCCCTGGAACTGCATCGTGAACAGCGCGCCTCCGGGAATGCCGTGTCCCTCGATGCGTCTGACCTCGTACTGAAGGCTCTCGTCGAAGGCGAGGACGTTCTCGGCGGAGACGCAGATCGCGTCCCCCTGGAGCTCGACGGGGTGCAGATGGGTGGAGTTCTCGGCGAGGAACACCTGGCCCTGGCCGGTGCAGCGCATCAGCTGCATCTCCTGGCCGGTCGCGTTGCCCACGAGCCGGCCGGCGAACCCGGCGCCCTTGTAGCCGAAGTCGACCTTGCCCTGGTAGAGCACCATGCTGCCCTGGCGCGCCAGTACGGGCTGGCCGCCGATGCCGAGGTCGACGCGGATCAGCTTCTTGTTCTGCTGCGTCCAGCGCTGCCCGGTGGGCGTCTCCTTGAACTTCTCCAGCGCGGCCGACACACCGGCGCCCTGGGGAGTGCCGGAGGGCACTCCGTAGGCCGCCGGCTGGGCCGGAACCTGCCCGTATCCCGGAGGGGCGGGCGGCTGCTGACCGTAGCCCGGGGGCGGGGTGGGCTGCCCGTAGCCGGGAGGGGCCGGGGGCTGGCCGTAGCCCGGAGGCAGTGGCGCGGTCTGGCCCGGGGCCTGCTGCCCGTACGGCTGCGGCGGCTGGCCGTAGGGCGCGGGAGCGGGTCCCGGGGGCGGCACGGT
>NZ_JAWOAI010000297.1:0-12353 GCF_033194735.1 Streptomyces sp. W16 | reverse complement strand
CGGACCTCGGGCGCCGGTGGGCGCCTGCGGTCGAATGGAATCAGGGGACGCCACGCATCGGTGCTCCACCGCCGTGCGCGCGGTGTGAGACGGCGCAGGGGTGGTACTGCATCGTGATAGCACGTTGCTGCTGATCCGCTGTCTCATGCGTGACCGGGTGCCTCTGGCGGCAGTCGGTCAGTCCATGGAACGGTTTGGCCGAACGGAAACCCATGACGCTCATTTGACGCTCCGAGCGTCTGATGCCCTCCTGTCAGCCCTGAGAACCGCACCTGACCTGTGCTTATTCGCTTCCCGGCCGCGGTGACACGTTTCCGATGACGCACCACGTGGAGTGCGTCGCGATCCTTGAGCCAGTCGCGAAGAGCTCCTGACCCGCTGTTTCATGTGTGCGGGCCGACTTGGTGACGACGGCCGCCGTCGAGGCCCCGCGCTGGGGGCCCGACAGCGAGTGACGTCAGGCGGACCGGCTGACGTCGTCGAAGTCGGTCGAGGCCGACAGCTCTGCCCATGCCAGCATGTCGCGCTCGAAGGCGTCGCGTCCGGCCTGGACGAGCCGAAGCGCGTCGGGGCCGAGCAGCAGGCGCGTCGGCGGCCGGTCGGCTGCCACGATGCGCAGCACCGCGGCGGCGGCCTTGTCCGGGTCGCCCGGCTGGTGCCCGTTGCCGCGGGTGCGCCGGTCACGCAGCGGCTCGAACAGCTCGTCGTAGTCGGCGATCGCACGGGGTGCGCGGATCATCGAACGGCCTGCCCAGTCGGTCCGGAAACTGCCCGGCTCGACGGCGGTGACATGGATGCCGAGAGCGGCGACCTCCTTGCCGAGCGTTTCGAGGATGCCCTCCAGCGCGAATTTGCTGCCGTGGTAGAAGCTGAGCCCCGGCATGGTGATCAGCCCGCCCATCGAGGTGACGGCGATGATGTGGCCCGAACGGCGCTCCCGCATGTGCGGCAGCACGGCCTTGATCACCGCCACGGTTCCGTAGACGTTCACCTCGAACTGACGGCGGAGGTCATCCATCGACGACTCCTCGAAGAGGCCGTCAAGGCCGTACCCGGCGTTGGCGACAAGTACGTCGACCGGGCCCAGGTCGCGCTCGATCCCGTCGACGACCGTGTCCACCGCGTCATGGTCGGTCACGTCCAGGATGTGGGCGTGCGCGTCGCCGGCGAGCGCCTCGAAGGCACGTGCGTCGGCGGGTGTGCGCACCGTGCCCACCACCCGGTGGCCCGCGGCCAGCGCGGCGCGCGCGAGTGCGCGGCCCAGGCCGGTGCTGACGCCGGTGATCAGGAATGTCTTGGTTGTCTTGGATTTCTCGGATGGCTCGGATGGCTTGGTGTCCGACACGGGAGTTCCCTTCGTGCGATGCGAACAGCGGCCGACCGGGGCGGTTGGGCCCCGATCGGGTCGGTCTCGACACGTTCCACTTCAGCACCGGAATCGGCTGCTGACCGGCTTCCGGGGGGTCCGCCTCGCCCCGGGGACAGCCGGACCGGGGGACTGCTAGTCCCCCTTTCACCGGCCGTCGGGGCGATCTGCGGCCCTATCGTGAACGGCATGGACCGCAACACAGCTCTCGGCGAGTTCCTCCGCTCCCGGCGGGCACGGATCACCCCGCGCCAGGCGGGCCTGTCCGACGACGGCGGCTTCCGGCGAGTGCCAGGACTGCGCCGCGAGGAGATCGCGCAACTGGCGGGCGTGAGCGTCGACTACTACGTACGCCTGGAGCGCGGACGCCGACTGAACGTCTCCGAGACCGTGCTGGACGCCATCTCCCGCGCACTGCGCCTCGATCCCGACGAACGCGCCCACCTGTTCCAGCTCGCCAAGCCCGCCGCGGGCAGGCCCCGGCGCACGGCGACGCGTCCGCAGCCGGTCCGCCCGGGGCTGCGCGACCTGCTCCGGATCCTTGAGCACACCCCCGCCCTTGTGCTGGGGCGGCGACTGGACGTACTCGCGTCCAACCGGATGGCACGTGCGCTGCTCACCGACTTCGAGGCGCTGCCGCACAGGGAGCGGAACCTGGTGCGGTTCATGTTCTGCGACGAGACCGCGCGCTCGCTGTACACCCACTGGGACGCCCACGCCCAGGACATCGTCGCCTCGCTCCGGCGCGACGCCGGACGCCATCCCCACGATCCGCTGCTGGCCGAACTCGTCGGCGAACTCTCGATCACGGACGAGGACTTCCGCCACTGGTGGGCCGACCAGAACGTGTACCGGCACACGCATGGCAGCAAACACTTCCACCACCCGGTCGTCGGCCCGCTCACCCTCAACTACGAGTCCCTCACCCTGCCCGCCGACCCGGACCAGCGGCTGAGTGTCTACACCGCCGAGGCGGGCTCCAGTTCCGAAGAGGCGCTTCGGCTACTGGCCGCGTGGATACGGCAGCCCGAGACCTCGCACGGGCAGCACGCGGATCATTAGACGCCCGCGATCACGGCGTCGCAGTCGTCCTGGAGCCGGTCGGGAACAGATCCTGACTTGCGCGGGCCGCTTCGAGACAAGTGCGGGATCGACCACAACCGCATCGGAGTACGCACGGGTTACGGGTGCTCTCCGTGATACCCGTTGTTCTGGAATATGGCGGTCAACTCCTGGTGAAGACCGTAAGCGGAGTGCAAAGAAAGCCTCCGACGCCACAGGTGTTGCGCGGGAAATAGTGGCGGCAAGTCGCCCATGTCGTTGTCATCCGCCCATCTGGCCGGATGGGATCGCCGTCGTCCGAGCCCGGGAAATGGACGTTGCTCCTCCGCGCCGGGGCGGGAAACCATGCGTGGTGCGGCATGTTCATGACCGGCTGAGTGTCGCGGTGTCACGATGTTTCGTGCCAAGGGGGCTGTGTCATGAACAGAGGTCGATTCAGGCTGCTCGGATCCGGGGTGGTGTTCGCTCTCCTCTGGGGTCTGACCTCCACCGTTCCGGCTGTGGCGGTGGCCACGCCGGCCTCGGGCAGCGGAGTCTCGTCCACGGCGAAGTCGACGACGACCGCGAAGTCGACGACGAAGCCGAGACCCGTCGGTCCACAGCACGCGATGACGCTCGCGCAGCGCCGCACCGAAGTCGCGCACGATCGCTCAACCGGCGCGCGTGCCGCGTCCGTTGTGTCGCTGCGGGGATCGCGCCCCACCTCCACCGCGCTGCGCGCAGAGACCGACAAGGCGCGGAAGACCGCCTCGGCACACGGCGCCGCCGCGACAACTGCCGTACACCCGGACGCGGTTGCCGCCACCAGCGTCTTTGGCGTGCCGGACAACGTGGTGATAGCGGGGCCGGGCGGTGATCCGCGGGCCTGGGCCAACCTGGAAGTCTCACCGGCTTCTTTCAACATGGGTGTGGTGGTCCCGGGCGAAACGCTGACGCTGGGCGCGGACATCTGGAACTCGGTCGACGGCTGGGACTCGACGAGCGGCACCTATCTCAATGTGACCGCGACGGTGCACGTCACTTGGAAGCTCTCCGGCTGTGGCCCGAACGTCACCCTCGACGACGGCCAAGTCGTCACCGCACCCTCCACCTTCACCCAGCTCAACACCACCAACGGCGGTCCGACGCCGACCCCGCCCCGGGTGTACGAGACGTACACGGTGCCGCAGGACTGCCCCGCGGGCGGAGGCAACTACATCAGCCTGGACGTGGTCGGCACCGTGACGGACACGGGCGGCACCTCCGGCGGGACCGCCGTCAACGCCTACACCTTCCCCTCCCTCCAGGCCGCCCAGACCTACGGTGGCCGCTGCGGCGGCACGGCCTCCGGTGCCGCCCGGCCGCAGGCGCTGGACTGCGACCCGGTGAACTCGGCGACCGGTGCTTTCTCCGAGGCGTTCACCGACGCGACCGTGGCCGCCCCCGGCGTACCGTTCACGCTGTCGCGCAACTACTCGTCCAATGACGCGACTTCGGGCGCCCTGGGCACCGGCTGGACCCTGCCCTGGGAGACCTCCCTCGCGGTGGCCGCGAACGGTGACGTCACGGTCCGCGACGAGAACGGCGCCACCTTCACCTACGCCAAGACCTCCACCGGCACCTTCACCACGCCCCTGCTGGCCCACTCGACCCTCGCGGCGGTCTCCGGCGGCGGCTACACGCTGACCACGCTGGACGGCCAGGCGCTGACGTTCAGTTCGGCGGGGCTGCTCACCGGCAGGAAGGACCGTTCGGGGCAGGGGCTCGCATTCGCCTACTCCAGCGGGCAGTTGACGACCGTGACGGACGCGGTCGGGCGCGCGGTGAGTCTGTCGTACAGCGGCTCCACCCTCAGCCGGGTCACGCTGGCGGACGGCCGGCACGTCGACTACGCCTATTCCGCGGGCCGGTTGACGACGGTCACGGGTCTCGACGGCGGCACCACCACCTACAGCTACGACACCGGCGGCCGGCTCTCGAAGATCAGCGATCCGCTCGGTCACGACGTGGTGAGCAACGACTACGACTCCTCCGGGCGCGTCCTCACGCAGACCAGCGCCACCGGCGCGGCCACCACGTTCGTGTACCGGACCGGGGAGACGGACATCACCGCCCCGGACGGGGGCGTCTGGAGCGACCTGTACGCCGGCGGGCTGCTGACGGCCCGTTACGACCCCTTCGGCAACCGGACGTACTTCGGCTACGACGGCTACGGCAACCGCACCTCCGTCCTCGACCCGCTCGGCGACCACACCACCTCCACCTACGACGCCACGGGCCACCAACTCACCCGTGTCACACCGAATGTGACGGAGAAGTGGACCTACACGTCCGGCAACGTCGCGACCTACACCGACGGCCGCTCGGACAAGACGTCGTACGGCTACGACACCTCGGGCCGCCTGACGTCGATCACGGACCCCGCCGGCGGGGTGACCAACCTGACGTACACGGCGGCGGGTCTTGCCTCCTCGGTGACGACAGCGCGCGGCAAGAAGACGTCGTACGGCTATGACACGGCCGGAGACCTCACCTCCGTCACCTCGCCGCTGAACGAGCAGACCAACTACACCTACGACGCGTCCGGCAGACGGCTGACCAGTGCCGACCCGCTCGGCGACAGTACCGCCTACACCTACGACGCCGCGGACGACGTCACCTCGGTGACCGACCCGCGCGGCAAGAAGACGTCGTACGCCTACGACGCGGCGCACAACCTGACCTCCGTCACCGATCCCCTCGGCGCGGCCACGAGCTACGTCCACGACGCCGCGAACCGGCTGACGTCCGTGAAGGACGCGGCGGGCAAGAGCACCGCCCGTCTCTACAACTCGGCCGGTCTGGTCGCCTCGGTCACGGATCCGCTGGGCGCCACCACGAGTTACGGCTACGACAAGGCCGGCCATCTGCTGAGCACGATCACCCCGCGCGGCAACGACTCCGGCGCCAACCCGGCCTCGTACACGTGGAGTTACGGCTACGACAGCGCGGGCGACCGGCTCACCGTCACCGACCCGACCGGTGCGACCACCGCCACCGCCTACGACGCCGACCAGCGGCCCGTCAAGGTCACCGACCCGCTCGGCAGGGCGACCGCCTACACCTACGACGACGATGACAACACCACGAAGGTGACCAACCCGCTGAGCCAGAGCGTCAGTTGGACCTACGACAAGACCAACCGGGTCACGAAGATCACCGACAGGCGCTCCTACTCCACCAGTTACGGCTACGACGCCGACCACGACCTGACCTCCGTCACCTCACCGTTGGGCGCGGTGACGACCTACACGGTCGACGACGACGGCCGCCGTATCACCGCCACCGACCCCCGGGGCAACGTCTCCGGCGCCAACGCGGCTGCCTACACCTGGAGTTACGGCTACGACCAGGCCGGCAACCCGGTCACCGTCACCGACCCGACCGGCGCCGCCACCCACCGCTCCTACGACGCGGACGGCAACATCGCCTCCACGACCGACGGCCGCGGCAACTCCACTGCCTACGCCTACGACGCCGACGACAACCTCACCACCGTCACGGCACCCGACACCGGGGTGAGCGCGTACACCTACGACGCCTTCGGCGACATCACCGGCCGCACCGACGCCGACGGTCATGCGACGGCGTACACCTATGACGCCGACCACCGCCTGACCAAGACCACCGACCCGCTCGGCCGCGCCGACAGCCAGGCCTACGACGCCGACGGCGACCCGACCACCACGACCAACGCCCGCGGCCAGACCATCACCACCGCCTACGACAGCCGCGGCCTGCCGACCGGCCGGACCTACAGCGACGGCACCACCGCCGTCTCCTACGCCCACGACGCGGCCGGCCAGGTCACCGGCATCACCGACGCCACCGGCAGCCGCGCCGCCGGCTACGACACCGCGGGGCGGCTGCTCACCCTCTCCGCACCCGGCAGCAGCACGCCCTTCACCTACACCTACGACGCCGACAACGACGTGACGGCGCGTACCAATCCGGACGGTTACCAGGCCACCTTCACCTACAACTCCGACGACGAGGTCACCGCCCAGACCGCCAACTCGGCCACCACCAAATACGCCTACGACGTGGCCGGGAACCTCACCACCACCACACTCCCGACCGCCAACGGCTATACGGAGAGCCGCACTTACGACGGTGCGGGCCAACTGGCGACCATCGCCTCGGCCAACTCCACCAGCACGCTGGCGAGTTGGTCGGCCACGCGGGACGCGAACGGCTCTCCGTCGACGGTGACGTCCACCCGCGCCGGCACCGCACAGCCGCCGACCGGCTACAGCTACGACACCAACGGCCGCCTGCTCTCGGAGTGCACGGCGCCCTCCGGCTCCACCGGCTGCCCCACCGGCTCCTCGAAGACCACCTACACCTACGACAAGGCCGGCAACCGCCTCACCAAGGCGACCGGTACCGCCAGCACGGGCTACACCTATGACGCCGCCGACGAACTGACCAAAGCCGTCACCGGCTCGACCACGACCAACTACGCCTACGACGCCGACGGCGACCAGACCTCCGCGGGCACCACGACCTACAAGTACAACGCGGCGAGCCAGCTGTCCGGCGCCACCGTCGGCTCCACCGCGTACACCTACACCTACGACGCGGCCGGCGACCGGACCACCACCAAGACCAACGGCACGCTCTCGCGCACCACTTACTGGGACATCGACAACCCGCTGCCCCAGATCGCCGACGAGACCAACGGCTCCGGCACCCTGATCGGCGACTACCGCTACGACCCCCTGGGCGAGCCCCAGACCCTGCGGACCGGCGCCGGCACCTACTACGACCACCACGACCTGTCCGGCTCCATCACCGACCTCACCAGCTCGGCCGGAGTCGACCAGACCAAGTACGGCTACGACGCGTACGGCACCACCACGGCCACCACCCTGGTCACCGGCGCACCCGCCAACCCCTTCGCCTACACCGGCCAGTACCAGGACCCCGCCGGCACCGCCCTCGGCTACCAACTGCGCGCCCGCACCTACGACCCGAGCACCGGCCGCTTCACCAGCACCGACCCCGCACCCAGCTCCATCGCAGCCCCCTCCACGTCCTCCTACGCCTACACCGACGACGATCCGACCACTCTCACCGATCCCTCGGGCGCCTGCCCCGAATGCGTCAGCGCCGCCGTCGGCGGCATCGTCGGTGGAGTCTTCGGCGGCATCAGCTACTCCCTCAGCCATCCCCACGACTTCAGCTGGAGCGGCTTCGGCACCGCCGCCGGCAAGGGCGCGCTGTACGGCTTCGGTGCCGGACTCCTCATGCCCGCGGCCGGCGCAGGGGCCGTAGACCTCCTCGGTCTGGAAGAAGGCAGCACCGCCGCCACGGTCACCTCGGCCACCGTCAACGCGGGCGTGGGCGCGGCCTACACCTGGGCCTTCGACAACGCCCTGTGCGAACCCACCACCCCGGGCGACCTGCTCCTCGGAGCGCTCGGCGGCGCCTTCTCCGGCCTGCTCCCCGGCGAATCGCCCACTTCGCTCTCGGCAGTCGAGGGCTCAGACATACCGCCTGGTGCCTGGTGGCCCAACCACGTCACCGTCGGTCCCGGTGAGATCAGGACCGGCGATGTCTTCGGTGACGTCGTCGTCCGGGGCGGAACTCTGCTGGGGAACGTGCACGGCGGCACAACGGTCATCACCGAGGGCGGGACCGTCATCGGCAACGTCCACAACGTGATTCAGCTCGGCAACCACAACATCATCGGTGAGCTGGGTCCGGAGGGCGCGAATTCCCTGATCGGCGACGTTTCCGGCTTCGCTGTCCAGGCCCGCCGGATCTTCGGAGAGATCAACATCTACGGCCGCAGGATGGGACCGTTCAACTGAGCGCAGAGTTGCAGGAAGGGTGCCCGGCCGGGAGAAGACCCGCCGGGCACCCTTCCGTGAACGCGGGGTGCCTACCGTCTCATCGCGAGGTCAGCCCGTTGATCCGCCACAGGCCGTCGCTGGCGGTGTACGCGTCGCCGGATGCCGCCAGGGAGAAGCTGAAGGCGTTGATCCCGAGGAGGTTGGCGACGTGGGACTGCACCCCGGTGACGGGGTTCACCCGCTTCACCTCGTCGCCGACCTGGAAGTAGACCAGGCCGTCGCCGCCGACCGAGATCGACGTGGGTTCGTAGCTCTGGTCGGCCAGTACCCGGGTCGTGCCGGTGGCCACGTTCGTCTGCAGAATGCGGCCCTGGCCCATGTCCGCGGTGTAGGCGAGGCCCGCCTTGTCGAACGCGAGGCCGTAGGAGAAGCCGAGGCCCGTCGCCACCACGCGCGATGTCCCGCCGTCCGGGACGGCGACGATCTCTCCGTTGCCGTCGGTGACGTAGGTCGTGGTGCCGAAGCGGGCCACGCCGAAGAGCGAGGGCAGGCCGGCGGCCAGGGTACGGCGAGCGCCCGTGGCGAGGTCGACCTGTTGAAGCGTGCCGCCGAAGCTGGTGATGTACGCGCTGCCGCCGGCGACGGCCACTCCGCGGAGGTTGCCCAGACCGGTGGTGACCGTGTCGAGCGCTCCGGTGGCCAGGTCGAGCTTGAGCAGATCGCCTCCCGAGTACGCCAGGTACACCGCGCCGGCGTTGTCGGGGGCGATGGCGACCGGGGAGCCGGCCGCCGGTGCGATCCGCACGCAAGCGGTGGACGGGCACGTGATGTCACCCGTCGCGGCAACTGCCGGAGCCGCCAGGGTCATTGTCGCTCCCGACGCCAGCAACGCGCCGAGGGCCAGTGCCACGCCCAGCGCGCGCCCGCGTCCGGCGAGCGAGCGGGTGGGACGGTCGAGCCGGAGTCGTGTCGCGGTCCTAGATCTCATCATCGAGTCCATCCGTTCCTGTCCGTCTACGATCGGTGGGCCCACGGGATCGCCGCGGGCACTGCACCGGACACGTAGCGGGGGCACGGAGAGGTTCACCGAGAGGGCCAAGGACTTTCGGGGCGGGCGGTGCACGCCGGGAAAGCCGGCACCGAGAGCCACCTCCCGCCAGTCGCCGAAGGGCGGCGCCGGCAGGCGTCCTAGTCCTGCCCGCCCGAAGGCTTCGGCCAGCTGTCGAGGAGCTGGTCGTCGGTCATGGCGGTCGGATGCGGGGCCGGTGACGGATCGAGGCCAAAGCCCACCATCAGTGCCTCCGCGTAGCGGCGCCAGGCGTCCGGAGCCACGTCGTTCGTGCGGTCGGCGACCGCGCCGATCATGTACAGGAAGGCGTACACATCGGCGCTGGCGAAGTCCTCGCGGACCGCGCCCGCCGCCACCGCCCGTGCCACCAGGCCGTCCACGAGACGGCCGAGCTGGTCACGGGTCCGCGTGGTCGACCCCTTGCCGAAGTCGGCGTTGGCCAGGACGACTTCCAGGGCGCGGTCCTCGGCCCGCATCCGCGCCGCCTCCAGCAGATAGTGCCGCAGCGCCCCGGCCGGGTCCCGATGCTCCGCGGCCGTGGTCGCGAGGTGCAGGAACACCGTGAACCGCTCGGTGAACAGGGCGTCGACCAGTGCCTGGAGGTCCGGGAAGCGCCGGTAGACCGTGCCGACGCCGAGGCCCGCCTCGCGGGCGATCTCGTTGAGGGGGACGGTGGCCCCCCGCTCGGCGAACAGGCGGTCGGCCGTCGTCATTATCAGGCGGCGGTTTCGTTCCGCGTCCGCTCGCAGGGGGCGTTGGGTATCGGGGCTCACGCCGGGACATTCTCCGGCATCTTCGCCTCGGCGGGGCGGCGCAGCTGCCTGACCAGGAGGGACACGCCCGTCACGACGCTCCACAGCAGCCACGAGTAGACACCGCCCCGCTCGAAGATCCCGGCCGTGCTCGTGGAGGCACCCACGAACGCCTCGCTGAGCAGCCCGAGTGCGCCGACCGCGATGCTGAACACGCGGTAGGCGCGCGGCAGTTGGAGGCTCCGCAGGGAGCCCGCGAGGATCGCGATCGTGTTCGCGCACAGGATGGCGACCGACGCGCCCCCGACATGCAGCGCCAGGCTGTAGCCCGGGCCGTCCGGGGAGCCGTGGAACAGGCCGACCAGGACGAAGCCCACCACGTGCGCGGCGGCGAGGGCGATGACGACGCGGCGCGCACGGCCGGTGAGCAGGGTGGCCGCCAGCAGGACGACGCCGGTCGCGAACAGGATTCCCTGGACGATGAACGACGTGTTCATCAGCGCGTGGTCCGGCGAGCAGATGGTGCGGCCCTGGTAGTGCGTGCCGCAGTCGGGGACGCCCAGGTCGCTGATGTAGTTCGTGGCATAGCTGTAGGGCGGTGAGGTCCAGGCGGCTGCGGCGACCGCCTCGGACACCACCCATTGCACCGCGTTCAGCAGCAGGACGGCCGCTGCCGGCGGAAGCCAGTTCTTGCGTGACATCAGAACCCCTCTCGACAGGTCATGCTCACCAGCCTACATTAAGTGGATAGATCTATCCGTTTAGAGCTCGACGGTCACGTGACGAGCGTCACAAAGCGAGGTTCGAACTTCGAAGGCCGCCGTGCATCTAGTCGGCGTCCACTCCATTCCACCGAGGAACAATCAATGTTGGCTTATCTGCCCGGATTCGCTCCCTGGATCGTCGCCGGCGTCATCTCGTCCTTCGACTGGCGCTGGGGCGCGATCGGCGGTCTCGTCACGGGGCTGCTGATGATGCTGAACGACCGTCGTCGCGGGGTCGGCTTCGACGCCCTGGTCCTGGAGATCAGCACCCTCGCCTACTTCGTGGTGATCGGTGCTGTCGCGGTCGCGAAGCCGGACTCCTCCCTGTCCGACCACACCGACGTCATCTCCTTCGTCTGGCTGGGCGGCACCGCCTGGGGCAGCCTGCTGGTCCGCAGCCCCTTCACGCTGGGGATCGCCAAGCGCCAGACCCCCCGCGAGTACTGGGACATGCCGGAGTTCGTCCAGGTCAACAACCTCATCACCAGCGCCTGGGGAGCCGGCTTCACCTTCATCGCCGTCAGCCTGGCCGTCGCCAACGCGGTGGACGCCCCGGCCTGGGTGGGCATCACCGCCCATGTCGTCGGCCTGGTCGCCCCCGCCGTCTTCACGAAGGTCTATCCCGCCCGCGCCCAGGCCAGGCTCATGGCGCAGGCGCAGGTCCAGCCGCCGGTGCGGGCCGTCCCGTAGACCGGCCGGACGGCCAACTGCCGTCCCTGCCCCACGACTTCACGACCTTTCGACCGCTCGACACCAAGTACTCACCCCCACGAAGGAGTTGGCGCATCGTGAGCACCACACAGGAAGCCGCCACAGCGCGGAACGTCGTCCTCGTGCACGGCGGATTCGTCGACGGATCGGGCTGGCGGGGCGTCTACGACGCACTCCGCGCCGACGGCTACCACGTCAGCGTCGTCCAGAACCCCACACTGTCCCTCGAAGGCGACGTCGCCGTGACCAAACGGGTCCTCGACGCCCAGGACGGCCCGACGGTACTCGTCGGCCACTCCTACGGCGGCGCGGTGATCTCCGAGGCCGGGAACCACGAGAACGTGTCGGCGCTCGTCTACATCGCGGCCTTCGCGCCCGACAAGGGCGAGTCGGTGAACACCCTCATCGCCGACCCGCCGCCCGGGGCCCCGGTGCCGCCGATCCTGCCTCCCGTCGACGGCTTCCTCTTCCTCGACCGGGAGAAGTTCGCCGCGTCCTTCGCCGGGGACCTGCCCGCCGCCGACGCCGAGTTCCTCGCCGACTCCCAAGTGCCTTGGGGACTGGACGCGTTGGGCGGTGCGGTCACCCAGCCCGCCTGGCGCGCCAAGCCGAGCTACTACCTGGTCGCCACCGACGACCACATGATCCCGCCGCCCGCCCAGCGCGTCATGGCCGAGCGCGCCGGTGCCACGGTCGCCGAGACCGGCGGCAGCCACGCCGTGTACGTGTCCAAGCCCGCCGAGGTCGCCGCGTTCATCGAGAAGGCGGCGTCCGGCACCACCGCGTGAGGCCTCTCCGCAGGCAGTCGTGGCG
>NZ_JAWOAI010000296.1:0-12397 GCF_033194735.1 Streptomyces sp. W16 | reverse complement strand
CCGCGGCGCACTCCTGCACGATGCGGTCGGCGGCGCGCGGTGTGCCGCCACCGTCCAGCCAGGCGCGCGCGGAACCGAGGGTGGGGTGTCCGGCGAACGGCAGCTCTCCCCGGGGTGTGAAGATCCGCAGCCGGTAGTCCGCCTCCGGGGCGGTGGGAGGCAGCACGAACGTCGTCTCGGACAGGTTCGTCCACAGCGCCAGGCGCTGCATCTCCTCGTCGGTCAGCTCCGTCCCGTCCAGGACGACCGCGACCGGGTTTCCGGAATAGGGGGTCGTGCAGAACACGTCGACCTGCACGAACGAGCGGGTACGCGGCATGGTCATCAAGGCCTTTCGAGCGGCTGCGGCGGTTTCCGTGCGTCCCGCCCGTCGGCGGACGGCGGGAAGCGGGTCCATCCCAGCGGGCGGGTGCGCGGCGAGGACAGGGCCAGCCGCAACAAAGTGGATTGATTCGCGCGCGTCGGGCAGTCCAGCCCGGTGGTGGGGCTGCTCGGTCGGTTCCTTTCTCGACTTCGCTGTTTCTCGACTTCTCGACTTGTCAGCCGAAGTGCCGGACGCGGGCGGCCGTCGCGGGCGCGTAGGGCAGCCAGTCGTGCACCGATCCGGTCGTGACGAACTCGGCGACCGCGGTGGCGAAGGTGCGGCCCAGGGCCTGCGCGGCGTCGGTGGGCCTGCCCAGCATCGGGCTGTCCGGGTAGGCGTCGAACGTGTTGAAGAAGAAGGGGAGTTCACCGCAGTGGGTGGCGCCGAGGGCGTGCTCGTCCTCGGCCGGCTCGTGGTCGAACTCGTAGACGTAGGTCGCGTTGCCGCCTGCCGCGTGGTGGTCGGCGATCCGCAGCGAGCCGTCGCGGAACAGTTCGTCGGTCTGCACCGCGGTGAAGACCCGTGCCGGGGTGGGCTGTTCGAGCCGGGCGGCATGGCGCCGGTAGACGTCGTGGGCCCGTTCGCCGAGTTGGCCGCTCAGGATCTCCAACGCGCCGTCGTAGGTGAGGTTCTGGATGTGCGGGTCGAACGCGGTGAAGGCCGTCGCCTCGTCGCGGGTGGTGCCGATGAGCAGCGCCTTGCCCTCCAGGGCGCCGTCCGTGAGCGCCCGGGGCAGGTCGCGGGGGACGCCGGGGCCGCCGAGCACCGGGTACATGGGCGGGGCCGCGTTGCCCGGACGGGCCAGTTGCCCGGCGAGCCGACCGTAGGCGGACAGCAACTGCTCGGCGGGCAGGGCGCGCAGTGCCTTTCCGGCATCCGCGCCGCCGGGCACGTCAAGCAGCCGTAGATAGGCCTGGGCGTTCTCGGCCGCGTGCTGCGGGTCCTGCGGGTCCAGGCCGAAGGGGCCGCTCTGCAGCAGTACCCGGTGCACCAGTCCCGATGTCCTGGGGTCCAGCGCCAGCGACAGCGCCGAGTACGCCCCGGCCGACTGGCCGCCGACCGTCACCCTGCCCGGATCGCCGCCGAACGAGGCGATGTTGTCCCGCACCCAGTCCAATACGGCGGCCTGGTCCTGGGGGCCGAGGTTGGCGGCGCCGATCTCCGGCAGGTACAGGTAACCCAGGGGCCCCACCCGGTAGTTCGCGGTGACGACCACGAAGTCGCCCAGTGCGGCCAGCCGGCCGCCGTCGTACCAGTCCCAGCCGCCGGAGCCGCTGGTGAAGCCGCCGCCGTGCCACCACACCAGGACGGGGCGGGCGGTGTTGTCGTCGAACGCCCGCAGTGGAGCGTGGACGTTGACGGTGAGGCTCCCGTCCTCGTTCCAGTCCGGCACGCGCGGGCCCATCACCCGTTCCAGGCGGGAGGGCGCCTGTGGGACGGCGGGTCCGGCCTGCGCCGCCTGCCGCACGTCGGTCCATCCCCGGTGCGGCCTGGGCGGCGCGAAGCGCAGCTCACCGACCGGCGACGCGGCGTACGGGATTCCCCGGAAGGAGACCGCCCCGCCCTGCGTGATGCCCCTGACCCTGCCTCGGTCCGTCGCCGCGATCCGGTCCGTGATGTCCTTCATCGTGCTCACCTCTGTCGTCTCGGTTGCTCCGAGGTGTTTCTATCCGGGAGTATCGGTCCGGGCCAGAAGGAGAGGTTGAGACCGCGAATGAAGGACAGCAGATCCAGGAATTCGGCGAAAGCAAGCCAGCCGCTGAATGAGACGGACAGCCGGATCGCCGCCGCGCTGCTCGCCGCCCCGCGGGCGTCGTGGCGCACGGTCGGGCGGGTCCTGGGCATCTCGGAGCGCACCGTGGTGCGTCGCGCGGCACCGCTGTTCCACGACAGGACGCTGCGCGCCACCGCCGTACGCAACCCCTTGTGGTTTCCCGATCTGATTCCGCTGGCCCTGCGCATCAAGTGCCGGCCCAACCAGATCAGCGCCATCGCCGCCACCCTGGCCCGCCGTGCCGACACGGTCTGGGTGGATGTCCTCGGCGGCGGCGACGAGATCTGCACCATCCTGTTCCTGGACGGGCCGGACGCGCGCAACTCGCTGCTGCTGCGCGACCTTCCGGCCACTCCCGCGGTCCAGTCGTGGACCTCGCACGTCCTCCTGCGGATCTTCCCTGCGGCCTTCGACTGGAGCGGCGGCCTGCTGACGGAGGCCGAGCTGACCAGCCTTCGGCCGGAGACCACCGCCGCGGCCACCCGCCCGGCTCTCCAGCCCGTCGACCACACGCTGGTCACGTCCCTGATCGAGGACGGGCGAGCCTCCTACGCCGACCTCGCCCGCCGCGCCGACACCACCCCCCTCACCGCCCGCCGCCGACTGGAGACGCTGGTCGGCAACCAGGTGCTCAGGCTCGCGACCGAGGTCGACCTGGCCCGGCTGGGCATCCGTACCGAGGCACTGCTGTGGATCACCGTCGCACCGGGCGGCCTGGAGGAGACGGGCCGCCGACTGAGCCACCACCCGCAGGTCCGCTTCGCCTCCGCCACCACCGGCCCGGCCAACCTTCTCGTGGCGGTCGCGGCCACCGATCTGGATGCGCTCTACCACTTCGTGAGCGACACCATCGGCGCCCTCCCCCACATCTCCACCCTGGAGGTCACCCCCCTCCTGAGCGGGGTCAAGAGAACCGGTCTGGTCCGCCCCGGAAGCCTCTGAACCGACGGTGTCACGGCGGACCGACCACGAGACACCGCGCGATCGAATAGTTGCCAAGCCCGATCACCTGTGACCGTTTCCCGCGAGAGGGTTTAGTGCCGTGCCCGGGCCGTGCAGGATGGGACCGTGGCAGGCAATCTCCCCGTCGTGACGACCAGCTTCGTCGGCCGCGAAAGCGAACTCGACGCAGTCGGAACGGCGTTGATCCAGCATCGGTCGATCACTCTCACCGGTGGCGGAGGTGTGGGCAAGAGCCGCCTGGCACTGCGCGTCGCGGAGCGGGTTCGGGACCGGTACGCCGACGGGGTCTGGTGGGTCGACCTGTCGAACCTCTACGACGACCGGCTGTTCACCGCCACGGTCTGCGACGCCGTCGATCTTCTGGACCACAATCCGCGCGCTCCCGTCGAGGCGCTGTGCGAGTGGCTGGCCGGCCGGCAGGTGCTGCTCGTCCTCGACTGCTGCGAGCGTGTACTGCCCGCCTGCCTCCTCCTGGTGAGCGAACTCCTCGCCTCCGCACCGGGGTTGACCGTCATGGCCACCAGCAGACGGCCCATCGACGTCCGGGGTGAGCAGCTCGTCGAGGTGGCTCCGCTGTCGATGGACGACGGCGGTGCCGGGGACGCGGTGCGCCTGTTCCGCGAACGTTGTGCCACGGCCGCCCCGGACGTGTCCCTCGACTCCCCCGGCTCCGCCGAGACCGTCAACGCCATCTGCCGCCGCCTGGAGGGCATCCCGCTCGCCGTCGAGCTCGCCTGCGCGCGGCTGCGGGAGAACAGCCTCGGCGAGATCGCCGAGCGCCTCGCCTCACGCCTCGACACGCTCGTCGACGAGACCATGTGGCCCCGGCGCCACCGGGCGCTCCGCACGGCGATCGGCTGGAGCCACGAACTGTGTTCTCCGCTGGAGCGCCTGCTGTGGGCCAGGCTCTCCGTCTTCCGCGGCCCCTTCGACGCGGCGGACGCGCGGTCCGTGTGCGCCGGCGGCCCGCTCGACGCCGACGCCGTCCCCCGGCTCCTCGACCGGCTGGCCGACCAGTCCGTGCTGCAACGGGTCGGCGTCCGCTACCGCATGCTGGACACGCTGTGCGAGTACGGCGCCATGTGGCTCGCGGAACTCCGTGAGGAGCAGGCACTCACCCGACTCCACGCCGCGCACTTCGCCACCGTGCTGGACGAGGCCGAGGCCGGCTGGCTCAGTGACCAGCAGGTCGCCTGGTACGCGCGGATCTCGGCGAGCCACAGCGACGTACGCGCGGCGCTCGACCACCTCATCGAGACGGACCCCGAGGCCGCCGTCGAGATGGCCGGCCGCAGCGGCCTGTTCTGGCCCTGCTGCGGGCACCTCCATGAATCCCGCGACTACCTCGAACGCGCCCTGGCCCTCGACACGCCCAAGGGCCCCTCCCGCACCCGCGCCCTGTGGGCCCTGGGCATCACCCTCACCCTCCAGGGCGACCACCGCAGCGCCCTGCGCGTCGGGGAGGAATGCGCCGCCGCCGCACACCAGGACGGCGACCCGCAGTCGGAGCTCTTCGCCGCTCACACGGTCGGCCTCACCCACCTCATGGCCGGCCGCCCCCAGGACGCGTACGACGTGTGCGACCACGCCCTGATCACCCACGGCCAGTCACCGCCGTCGGGCGCGCCGCAACTGTGCTGCATGGTGATCCGCACCTTCGCCCACTCCGCGCTGGGCCGACTGGCCGAGGCCTACGAGGCGGCCGTCGCCCTGCGCCGCCTCAGCGTGCGATACGGCGAGCACTGGGCTCGGTCGTACGCGTTCCACCAACTCGCCTTCATAGACCTCCTCCAGGGTCGCGCGCACGACGCCGAACTCCATGCCCGGGCCATGCTCACCAGCAAGCACAACCTCCACGACAATCTCGGCATCGCCCTCGCGCTCGACCTCCTCACCGGGGCGAACGCGGTACAGGGCAACGGCATCGCGGCCGCGCGTACGTCCGGTACCGGGAACACCTTCTGGCGCATGCTCGGCCACCCGAACCACGGCACACCCGAACTCTCCGCGGTCCGCGAGGAATGGGAGCTCCAGGCCCGCAAGGCGGTCGGGGACGACGCCTACGACAGTGCCTTCCACAACGCCCTGAACGACGACGCCGAACAGGGCCTCGCCCTTGTCATGCAGGGCCCGCTTCCGTCCTGACCGCCGACCTCACTCAGGTGCTTCGACGGTGAACGTCGCCGTGAGCCGTTCGGTGCCCGTGCCGTCGTCGAGCCGATGGCGTTCGACGCCGGTGACGTTGCCGTTCAGGGTGCGGTGGGCTTCGTCGTCCTCGAAGAGGAAGATCGCGGGTCCGAGCGCGATCGGATCGTCGTAGCGGACGATGGAGGTCTTCCGCGCGCTGGCGATGGCCTCGTAGTCGTCCTTGTCGAACCGGACGATGCGACGCGCGTCCGCGTCGGGAAAGAAGTAGGTGTCCGGCAGCAGCTTCCGGATCGGGCGCAGTGCCGGCCCGTCGTCGGTCGGTACGGCGACGTGGACATCGGGATGGAGATCGAGCAGCGCTTGGCGGCAACGGCCGCACGGCGGGATGAGACCGCGGCCCCGATCTCCCGCGGCGGCGATGGTGACGAGCGGGCCCGCTCCCGCGGTGGCGGCGACACCGAGTGCGACCAGCTCGGCGCACGGTCCGCCGGTGAAGTGGTAGACGTTGACCGCCTCATGGATCCGGCCGGCCGTGTCCATCGCCGCTGCGGCCACGGTGTGGTTCGGGTCGCTGCCGAGCGTGGCAGCGAGTCGTTCCGCCGCCTCGATGACGCGGCGGTCGGAGTCGGAGAGCTTCATGGCAACCATGCCGGCGACCCTAGGTCAGCCCAGCCCGACTCCTCGACGCCGCCCTGATCGAGACCGGCACCGAGTCCCGCCGCCCGGCTCGTCGCAAAGTCAGAGCCGGGCAAAGGTGCGGGCGAGGCTTGAGCACCCGCTCGGTTTCGCCGGCCGAGGTCATGGGACGATCTTCGCCGAGATGAGCCGACAGGGGGCGGAGATGCAGTACGTGGTGCACGAGGACCCGGTCGGTCGGGCCGAGCAAAACTACATCGCCCAGGCCGATCTGGCCCCCTTCGGCCTCGACGGGCAGATCGAGCAGCTGTGGCTTCGGCCCGAGGCGGACGGTACATACACGGTGGCCTGCATCCCCTTCATGACCCACGGCCTCGCTCTCGGAGACCGGGTGCGTCTGTCACCGGCAGCTCGTGTGGTCGCAGTCGCGCGGAGGAGCGGACACCGCGTCCTGCGCACGCTGCTCTCGCCGAGCGCCGATGCCGAACGGCTTGGCCGCAGCATCGATCTCATCAAGACCTCGATCAGGGAATCCGGACTGCTCAGCGAATGGCACGGGGAACGTTTCGTCGCCGTCGACGTCCCTCCCGGCACCGACATGAACCCGTTGTTCGCCCTGCTGCAACGGGAAGTCGACGAGGCCGGCGCCTTCTGGGAATGGGCCGACACCACGCCGTTCCCCACCACGCGAGACTGACCGCGCCGAACGCCGTGCCGGCGCCGTCGGACCGTCAACGACGGGCGGATGACAGTGACTTCGCCGGCGCGTTCCTTCGCGATCGAGGAGCTCGCGGGCCGCTCCTTGGGCAGTGCCCGCCGCTGTCCGTCGACGCGTTCCAGCACGGCCTCTGAGGTCTGCCGTCCGCAGCCCGCCGATCCTTGTTTCAGTCCCCGAGCGAGTCGCCCCGTGAGCAGCTCCCAGCACCCTTTCAAATAACGTTATCGCACGCGACCCCGCTCCCGTTTCCCCGTACGGCGCACGCCCGGACGCCGTCATACCCGTAGACGTCAGGCAAGGCGCCGCAAGGCCGGTACCTCGCCCGACCCGCGGACCTTCAACGTGACCGGCACGACCACGGACTGCACCGGGCGGGTGGGGTCGGCGATACGGGCGCGGAGGAGTTCGACGGCCGTTCGGCCGATCTCGGTGGTCTGCTGGGCGATGACGGTGAGGGCGGGTTGCAGGAGGTCGGCCAAGGGGACCTCGTCGAAGGCGACCAGCGCCAGACGGGAGGCCGACTGCGGGCCCAGGTGTCGTAGGACCGCGAGGGTCGTGTCCATGTTGCCGGTGACCAGGGCGGTTGCCGGGTCGGGGCCGTGGAGGGCGGTGGCCAGGGCCGCGGCCACGCGGTCGGGGGTGATCTCGCCGGGGTGCACCAGGCCCTCCACCGCCTCGCCGTGGGCGCCCAGGGCCGCGCGGAAGGCCGCGGCGCGCTCGCGGCCGGAGAAGACGCGTTCACTGTCGCCGATGTAGGCGATGCGGCGGTGGCCGTGCTGGTGGAGGTGGTGGAAGGCCATGCCGATGCCGGAGGCGTTGTCGGACATGACGCAGTCCACGGAGATCCCGCTCATCGGGCGGTCCATGGCCACCAGCGGGACGCCCGCGTCCAACTCCGGCTGCAGATAGGCGTGGTTCTCGCCGAACGGCTCGACGATGATGCCGTCGAGGCGCTGGCGGCACATGGAGATCAGGATGTCGTGCTCCCTGGTCTCGTCGAAGTCCGTGGAGGCGGCGAAGAGGGTCAGGCCGGCGTCCCTGGCCGTCCGTTCGATGGCGGCCAGTTCGGGGTTGACCTCGGCGATCCTGCGGACGGCGGCGCCGATCGTGCCGGTGACGCCGGTGCGCAGCTGGCGGGCGCGGTCGTCGGGGCGGTAGTTCAGCGCGGTGATCGCGGCTTCGACCTTGACGACGTACTCCGGCCCCACCGTGGGGTCGTTGTTGACCACCCGGGAGACGGTGCGCAGGGCCACCCCGGCCTCGCGTGCGACGTCGACCATCGTCGGGCGCCGGGGCCGTCCCCCGCTCTCGCGCCGTGCTTGCGTCATCCGGCAGCTCCTCCTCGGATCCCTGAGCGTGAATCCCTCGAAACATCGGACCGATATCAGACCGGCCCTTGACACATTCCCGCAACGCGCTTCTATCCTCGCGATAACGTTATCCCGAGAGGCCACGAGGTGTCGATCCTGTTGGGTCCACCCCCGCCCGTCGGGCCGCATCGTCCCTCCAGGAGACTTCCATGAGGCGCAAACGTCCGACCGTTGTCTGCCTCGCCGCAGCACTCGCCCTCACCGGATGCTCTGCCGCGTCGACCGGGGGTGCGAAGGGTGGCAGCGCCCTGACCTACCTCACCTTCGAGACCCCCAGCCTGACCGCGACGTTCTGGAACACCTCGATCGCGAGCGCCGAGAAGAAGGTCCCGGGCGTCACGGTGAAGAAGATCGTCGCGCCGAGCACGGACCGGGACGCCTACGCCAAGCAGTTGCAGGCCTCCGGGCAGTTCCCGGATCTGCTGCAGTCGATCACCCCGTCGACGTTCGCGACGGCCGGGCTGCTCAAGCCGTACGACCAGAAGTGGGTGGACGCCAACTTCCTGCTGCCGCTGGGCAACGCCTACAAGGGCAAGGTCTACATCCCGCCGACCAACTCGCAGATCATCCCCGAGGTCTTCTACGACAAGAAGCTGTTCGCCAAGGCCCACATCGCCCAACCGCCCAAGACCTGGGCGGAGTTCATGGCCGTGTGCGCCAAGCTCAAGGCCGCCGGTGTCACGCCGGTCGAGCTGGGCGGCGGCGATCCGTTCTCGGCGTCGATGCCGCTGACCGGCATCCTCTCGGCCGACGTGCTGGGCAAGAACCCCAACTGGCTGAAGGAACGCTACGCGGGCAAGGTCAAGTTCACCGATCCCGATGTGAAGGCGGCGGTGGGCAAGTACCGGACGATGGTGAAGAACGGCTACTTCGAGGACGGCGCCCTGGGCGTCAAGTACGCCGACTCCATCACGAACTTCACGTCCGGCAAGACCGCGATGTACATGATGGGCAGCTGGTTCCTCGGTGCGGTGCCCAAGGACCACGCCGACGACTTCGGCGCTTTCCTCACCCCGACCGAGGACGGGTCGCTCGTGGTGCCGTTCTCGGTGGGCGGCTCCATGGCGATCAGCGCGAAGACGAAGGATCCCGCGAAGGCGACCGCGTTCGCCGAGGCCTGGTCGCTGGACCCGGCCAACTACAAGGCCCTGATCGAGGGCGACGGCGCGTTCCCGATGCTCAAGGGCAAGACCCTGGACGACTACGGCGTCGACGTCACCAAGGTCTTCAAGGACTCGTACTCCTACGTCACCCAACAGAACACGAAGGTCTCGTCGTTCGGCTGGGCGACCAACGACGACTCCATGCCCTCCGGGCTCAACAACGCCTTCTACGCGGCCAGTCAGGCGCTGTTCTCCTCGGACGACGTCGACGGGCAGCTGGCCAAGCTGGACGCCGCCTGGGACTCGGCGACGAAGTAAGGAAGCCGCCATGACCACCCGAGTCCGCGCCCGCCGCGGCGACCCCGCCCTGGGCGCGATCGCGCTCGTCGCCCTGGGCCTGTACGCCCTGTTCATCGTCGTGCCCGTGCTGATGAGCGCCTGGAAGAGCCTCACCAACGAGAACCCGCTGCTGGCGCGCGCCGACTTCGTCGGTCTCTCCAACTACCGGGAGATGGCGCACGACAGCGCCCTGGCCGACAGTCTCGGCTTCACGCTCCTGCTGGCCGGGGCGGTGACGGTCGTCGCCAACGCCGCCGGTATCGGCTTCGCGATGCTGCTCAACAGGACGTCGCTGAGCTTCCGGATGATGCGTACCCTCGCGTTCCTGCCGCAGGTGCTGTCCGGGGTCATCGTCGGCTTCGTCTGGCGCTACATCCTGGCCCGGGACGGCATCCTCGACAACGTCCTCGTCTCACTGGGGATCATCGACAAACCGATCACCTGGCTGGGCAGTCCGCACCTGGCCGCCTTGTCCGTGGGGATCGTCTCGGCCTGGGTGCTGACCGGGTTCACCACCGTCGTCCACCTCGCCGCGCTCCAGTCGATCCCGGTCGAGCTGTACCAGGCCGCGATGGTCGACGGAGCCGGCCGCTGGCAGCGGTTCCGCCGGATCACGTTCCCGATGCTGGCCCCGGGCACCACCATCAGCGTCACGATCTCGCTGATCACGATGCTGAAGCTCTACGACATCATCACCGTGCTCACCTCGGGCGGGCCGGCCAACTCCACGCAGTCCACCGCCCTTTACATCATCCAGCTCGCCTTCACGGACGACCGCTACGGCTATGCCTCGGCCGTCGCGATGCTCCTGCTCGTCGTCTCGATCGTGATCGCGCTGTCCGTGACCGCCCTGCTGCGCCGCCGGGAGGTGGACCTGTGAGCACGTCGACCTCGCACCGGCCCATGACACACGGGCGGACAGCACCCTCTCCGGCCGTACCGGCGCGGCGCGGGAGCCGCCGCCCCTGGGCCGGGCGCGGGCACCTGGTGGCAGCCGCGCTGCTGACGCTGGCCTTCGTCAGCCCGGTGTATCTGACGATCGTCAACGCCTTCAAAACGCAGGACCAGATCGTCCGCGATCCGGCGGCTCCCCCGGCCCCGCCGACCGCCCACAACCTGTCGGACGCGCTCGCCCGGCCCGACCGGATCGTCCAGATCGGGCTGACCAACTCGGCGGTCACCGTGGTCGTTTCGGTGCTGCTGATCATCCCGCTGGGCGCCGCCCTCAGCTTCTGGCTCTCCCGCCGCTCGGCCCGGCTGCGCAGGATCGTGCTGGCGGGCTTCGCCGCCGGTCTGATGATCCCGCCCGCGGTGGTGCTGCTGCCCACCATCCGCGTCCTGACCTTCCTGCACCTGGACCACACCTATCCGGGCCTTGTCCTGGCCAACGTCGGCGGCGGCTATCTGTCGTTCGCGGTGTTCGTCTACTCCGGGTTCCTGCGGTCGATCCCCGGCGAGATCATCGAGGCCGCGACCGTGGACGGCGCCGGGAGCCTGCGGATCTGGCGAACGATCGTCATGCCGCTGCTGCGCCCGGCCACCGCGACCGTCACGATCTTCCTGTCGCTGTGGATCTGGAACGACTTCATGAATCCGCAGTTCATCCTCGGTCCGTTGCACGGCCAGACGATCACCACGGGGCTCTATCTGTCGGTCGGTCAGTACTCCACCAACTACGCCCAGTTGTTCGGCGTGATGTTCCTGGCCGCGGTCATCCCCGTCGCCGGATACCTCGCGCTGCAGAAGCAGTTCATCGCCGGACTGACCTCGGGAGCCACCAAGTGACCACAAGGACCGACGAGTTGACCGTGGGCATCGGCAGGAAGGGCGTCCCGGACCTCGCCGACGTCGCCGGGCACTGGGTCGGCGCCGACGAGATCGCGCATCTGCCCTCCCTGCGCAATCAGCAGGGCCAGGCCCACGTCAACCACGACCTGACCTCACTGTCCTGGCTGGCCGCCCCGCCGTTCACTTTCGGCTACCACACCGGCGAGCTGCGCGTCGACGGCCAAGTCCCGGCCGCGCAGCGGTACTTGTGGAAGCCGTGGGGTGTACTGCGCGAACACCGCCGCGCGGACGGCCTGTTGGTGACCACCGACACCCGCATGGCCCTGAACCGGGATCTGCTCCTGTGGCGGATCGAGGTCACCAACGACGGCGCCGAGGCCCGGACCGTCGAGCTGACCCAGGACCTCTTCGCGATGGCCGCCCACTCCGAGGTCGGCTACGGCTGGCTCTACGACGGCCCGTGGAACCACGGAATGCACCACGATTTCATGGCACTTGAGCGCATCCGGGCCACGACGGGCGGAGCCGAGCCGCACTACCTGCTCTCGCCCGCGTCACGGCGCCTCCGCCTCGGCAGGCCCCGCGTCCCCGGCATCCAGCGCGACGAGGACCACGGCCCGATGCTCCTGGACGACGCGCTCCCGGCACACGTCAGCCACGACAAGGAGCCGGAGCCGCGGGCCGGCGTCGCAGGGGCCGTACGCGGACTTCGGGTGGTGGGGGCCGACGGCGAGGTGATCCTGCGAACGGCCGACGAGCCCATCGCGTTGACGCCCGACGGCGAGACGACTCTCGCCCCCTTCGCCCTCTCCCCCGGCCTGACGATCGGCTTCGAGCTGCGGCTCGACGCGGCGGGCCAGTCCGGGACCGTGCTCACCCATGGCAACCACCCCGACTCGCTGCAGATCGGCGTCGAGGACGGCCGGCTGTGGCTCGGCATCACGGGAGAGCGGGAGTTCACCGATGCCGAACCCGCCGTCGGGGCCTGGCGCCGGATTCGTATACAAGTGGCGGCCGACCACGTCGTGCTACGGCTCGCGGGCGCCGAGATCGCCCGTACCCGGCACTGGACGGAGTCCCAGCGCTGGGTGACCCGTGTCGAGGACGGCACGGTCGCCTTCGCGGACTCCCGGTCACCGGCGCGGGCCGTCCACGCCTTCGCCGGGCCGCCCGCCGAACTCGGGGCCGCGGGCG
>NZ_JAWOAI010000295.1:0-12418 GCF_033194735.1 Streptomyces sp. W16 | reverse complement strand
CGCGTTCGCTGCGCGCCAGCTCCGTGCCTACCAGCACGGCCGCACCGATCCGGTCGCCGTCCCACACCGGCGCCGCCGCCCACCGCAGCCGCCCGCCCCTGGTGGCGGGGGCGCTGACTTGGACCGTTCCCTGCTCGTCCAGGACGCTGTGCCAGACCTCGTCCAACTGGTCCGTGCCGGGCAGCGACGACCGTCCGGGCACGACGTTGCGCACGGTCGGTGTCTTCCCGGGTACTGCCTGCAGAACCGCCAACACCTGGGCGCCCTGGGCGAGTTCGTCCTCGCGCAGCGGCTCCAGGTGCAGTACCCCCGCGTCGAACCAGACCGCCCGCGACAGCCCCGCCGCGCGGCTGCCGACCTCGTGGTCGAGGCCGGAGCGGCGGGAGGCGGCATCGATCCGGATGGCGACCACGGCGAGTACGACGAGACAGGCCGCGGTCGTCGAGGCGAACAGGAGGGTCATCAGGCGGCGGGTGCGCCGCAGCCGGGCCACGGCGAGCGAGGTGTCGCGGCGGCTCACGCCTCGCCGCCCAGGCGGTAGCCGACTCCGCGCACCGTCGCGATCGGGTCGGGCGGCCCGAGCCGTCTGCGCAACTGCCCGATCAGGACGTCCACCACGTTGGACATCGGCTCGCTCGTCTCGTCCCAGCAGCTCTCGATCAGTTCGCTGCGCGTGACGACCTCGCCCGCCCGCAGCATCAGCAGTTCGAGCACCGAGAACTCCTTGGCCGACAGGCTGAGCAGCACCCCGTCCCGGGTCACCCGGCGCCGCGGCAGATCGACCTCCAGGCCATCCGCCCGCAGCAGCGAGGGCCGTGCGGGCTGCTCCCTGCGGCACAACGCCCTTACCCGTACGACGAGTTCGGCGAAGGCGAACGGCTTCACCAGGTAGTCGTCCGCCCCGTGCTCGAAGCCGGCCACCCGGTCGCTGACCGCGTCCAGCGCGGTCAGCAGCAGGAAGGGCAGCACCGATCCTGCCCGGCGCTGTGCGGCGAGCAGTGTGAGGGAGTCGCCGTCCGGGACCGAGCGGTCGGCCACTACACAGTCGTAGCGGTTGACGGACAGCTTGAGATCCGCCTCGGCCAGCGTCCGCGCGAGGTCCACCGCGAACCCCGCACCCCGCAGCCGATCTGCGACGACGGGCCCCAGCTCAAGATCGTCCTCCAGGACCATTACGCGCATGGCCCGGAGCTTAGGCGACGGCGGGGCGCGCACCCGGACTTCGTACGCCGAGTGCGCGCCCCGCCGCGCTCCGTGGTCAACTGCTGGGCACGGTGTCCTCGAACGTGGTGCCCGCGCCCCGGTAGGCCGCCACCATCGCGGCGACCTGCGCCGGGGTGAGGACCTGGTCCTTGACGTGCAGGACGTAGTCGACCTGCTCGTCGTAGGCGCGCGCGGTGGAGCTGGACAGGCCGCCGAAGTCGATCAGCCACTGGTTGAAGTTGATCGACATCGGCCGCTCCGGCAGGTACGCGGAGTCATGGGTGCCGAAGAGCTGGCCGTCGATGTAGTACTTGATGTTGTTGTTGTCGATGGTCAGCACCAGGTCGTGCCAGCCGTTGTAGCTCTGCCGGCCCTCGGTGTGCTGGTTGACGGCCACCCACGGGTCGGCCTGGTAGGTCTCCCAGGACGTCGTGTAGAGGATGTTGGAGGTCTCGCCCCAGCCGCCGTTGGGGAGGTACTCGAAGTCGTACTCGGAGTAGTCGTCCGCCATCGGTGCCGTGAGGTCGTTGATGGTGAAGAACGTCTGGACGAGGTGGTCGCCGTCGGGCCCCGACTTGGGCGCGTCGTTGAACTTGACCCGGGCCGCGTAGGTGCCGTTCTTGAACTTCCTTGAGTTGGTGACGACTTCGGTCTGCTTGGTGCTCTCGCCGGTACCCGAGGTCGAGGTCTCCAGGTTCATCACGGAGTTGCCGCTCGTGCTGGCGAAGGTGACCTTGTCGGGCGCCCAGGTGGCGCCGGAGACACCGGGACCGCCGGAGGTGGAGCGGACGCTCCAGCCGTGCGCCGAGATCTTCGGGTCGTTGTAGGCGCTGTAGTTGAAGTCGTCGAACAGCGTGGCGCCGGTGGCCGGGGGATCGGTGGGCGGGTTCGTCGGGTCGTTGCCGGCGGGGGCGGTACCCCACAGCGTGGCGCCGGACAGCTGCGCCGTGACCTTCGACCAGTCGCCGTACGACGTCTGCGAGGCGCCGAAGGAGTAGTCGTCGCTCTGGGTCAGGGTCTGCCACGTCGACTGGTAGAAGCGCAGCTGCATGTCACTGGTGTCGGTGCCCGGCGCGAGGGTGCCTGCGCCGGAGGTGAAGCCGATCTCCAGGTAACGGTCCGCCGTGGCCGTCGGGTTGGCGAGTGTGCCGAAGGTGCCCGTGATGTTGGCGCAGCCCTTGACGGCCCAGGAACACGCGAAGCGGTAACTCGCGCTCGCCGAGTCCGACTTGAAGTAGTAGCGGAGCTTGACGTTCGCCAACTGCACCGTGGTGGAGCCGGTGTTCTTCACCTTGAACCAGGGCTCGGACTGGTCGGCGGTGCCACCCGTGGCGCTCGTGCGGTACTGGACGCTCAGTCCGTCGCCGGCCGCGCTCGCCGTGGACGGCATGGCGGTGAGCGCGGCGGCGCCCAGGGCCACCGCGACGGCGGCGGACGTGGCGGCGCGCAGTCTGGTCTTCGCGAACCTCGTGTCGTGTCTCATGTCGTGCCTCTCCAGAAGGTGGGGTGATTCCGGAACGGGACAGGTCAGGGGCGGTACGGGGCAGATCAGTGGCGGTACGGGACGGGTCAGGGGTGGTACCGGACGTCGAGCGCGTCGAGCCGGGCCGTGTGCCCGTCGAGCCGGGAACGGAAGTCGTCCCAGTCGGTCGGGCCGCTCCAGGCGCGGTCGGCCAGGGCGCACAGGCGGGGATAGGTGAGGTACTCGACGCGCTCGGGTGTCGTGACGAACTCGGTCCACAACTGGGCCTGGGTGCCGAGGACTTGTTCGGCGGCGCTCCGCTCCGCGTCCTCGGGGACGGGGTCGTGGGCGTGGACGGTCCGCAGATCGACGACCTTGCCGGGCTGGGCCGGGGGCTCGCGCGGGTCCTCGGACTGGGCGTAGTCGAGGTAGGTCGCCCGGTGATAGGCGCTCACGACCCGGTGACCGCGCCGGGCCGCCGTCAGGGTGTGCGCCGCGTCGCGCCAGGTCATCACCGTGAAGTCCAGGGGCAGTTCGGCTCCCGTCTCGGCCCAGCCGACCGGCCGCCGGCCGTGCCGCACGAGGAACTCCCCGATCCGCCCGAGGAACCAGCCGTGCAGGGCGGCGGGGCTCGACAGGCCCTGCGCCACGGCCCGTTCGCGCGCGGCGGGACTGCTCGTCCATTCGGCGGTGGGGCACTCCTCGCCGCCCACGTGGATGTACGGCGAGGGGAAGACGTCCATGACCTCGTCGAGGACGGTACGGCAGAAGTCGAGGACCTCGTCGTGGACGCCGAGGACGGTGTCGCACACACCCCAGCGGGTCCAGACGTCGAGGGTGCGCTCCGGGTGGTTGCCCAGCTCGGGATAGGCGGCCAGGGCGGCCCGTACATGCCCGGGCATCTCTATCTCCGGCATGACGGTCACCCCGCGAGCCGCCGCGTACTCCACCAGGTCGGCGAGTTCGGCCCGCGTGTACGACCCGCCGTGCGGGACGCCGTCGTACAAGTCGCTTCCGGCGGGGCCCTGTTGGGATTCGGCGCGGTGCCCGCCGATCTCGGTGAGCTTGGGGTAGGCGGCCACCGGCATGCGCCAGCCCTGGTCGTCCGTGAGGTGCAGATGGAACACGCCGATCTTGTGCAGGGCCAGCAGGTCGACGTACCGGCGCAGATAGGAGACGGGCTGGAAGTGCCGGGCCACGTCGAGCATCGCGCCGCGCCAGGGGTGCCGGGGCAGGTCGGTGATCTCGACGCACGGCAGCAGCCACTCCGTGTCGCGCTGCGGGACCGCCGACAGGGCCTGTGGGGGCAGGAGTTGACGGATCGTCTGGATTCCGCGCAGCAGTCCGGTGAGGTGTGCGGCGCGCAGCAGGACGGCGTGCGGGGCGACGGTGAGCCCGTACCCCTCGTCGCCGAGACCGGCCAGGCCGGGGTCGAGGGTGAGGGTCAACTGCCCTTCCGGGGAAGCCTCCAGGGGCAGTCCGGTGGCCGGGGCGAGCAGGGTGCGCAGCAGGTCCGCGGCCGGTTCGGCGCCCGCGCCGACGCGCAGCGCGATGCCGGCGTCGAGGGTGAAGTGCCCCGGCCGGAGCGCGGACTTGGTGGGTCGGGGGACGAGGGTGAGCACGGAACGCTGTGCGGGCATGGATCGTCTCCGGGACGGGGGCGTGTGGGGGTGGTGCGGAGGGTCAGCCCTTGACCGCGCCGGCCGCGAAGCCGGAGGTGACATGGCGCTGGAGCAGCAGGAAGATCACAAGTGCCGGTGCCGCGAAGAGAGTCGAGGCCGCCATGGTGGCGCCCCAGTCGGTGCCGAAGACGTTCTGGAACGAGGAGAGCCACACGGGCAGCGTGCGGTGGTCCTGCTGCTTGATGATCAGGAAGTTGGCGTAGGTGAACTCGTTCCAGGCCGTGATGTAGCCGAACAGCGAGGTGGCCATCAGACCCGGTGCGAGCAGCGGGAACGCGATGCGCCGGAACGCGCCGAACCGGGTGCAGCCGTCGACCTGCGCGGACTCCTCCAGCTCCGGGGGAATCGTGCCGATGAAGCCGCGCAGCACGATGATCGTGAACGGCAGCGTCATCATGAAGTAGACGAGCGTCAGTGTCGGCAGCCGGTCCAGCATGTCGGTGTCGCGGGAGATGATGTACACCGGGATGATCAGTGACTCCCAGGGCGCCATCTGCGCGATGAACACCATCAGCATGAACTGCCGGCGTCCCTTCCACCTCATCCGGGCGACCGCGTAGGCCGAGCCGAGCGCGATGACGAGGGCGAGCAGGACCGCGCTCAGCGTGACGAGGACGCTGTTGCGCCAGAACAGTCCGAAACCGGCGGCGCCGACGGCCGTACGGAAGTGGTCGAGGGTCCAACTGCCGGGAACGATCCGGGGGTTGTCGGACTGGATGTCACGGGTCGGGGTGAACGCGGTCGCGACCATCCAGTACACCGGGAACAGGCACACCAGGACCGTGACGACGGCGGCGGCGTTCAGGGGCAGACGGCGGATCCGGGGCCGGGTGGTGCTCATGCGAGCTCGTCCTCCTGGCGGAACATCTGGCGGAAGTAGAAGACCAGCACGCCCGACATCAGCACGACGGTGACCATGGAGGCCGCCGAACCGAGGTCGTAGCGCTGGTGGGAGAGCGCGGTCTGCACCGCGTACACGGGCAGGATCGTGGTGGCGTCGCCGGGCCCGCCGTTGGTCATCACCCAGATCTGGGTGAACGCCTTGAAGGTCCAGATCACTTCGAGCGAGAGCACGAGCAGGAAGATCGGCCGGATCGTCGGGAAGGTGATGGAGCGGAAGATCCGCGGCCCCGACGCCCCGTCGATCCGCGCCGACTCGTACAGCTCGACGGGGACGGTGGTGAGCGCCGAGTACAGCGTGATCGCCGCGAACGGCACCGACTGCCACACGATGAGGACGACCACGATGGCGAAGGCGGCCGGTCCGTGCGCGAACCAGGGATAGCGGTCGAAGGACTCGAACCCCATCCTGGTCAGCACCGCGTTGACGATCCCGAACTCCGAGTGGAACAGCCACTGGAAGACCGTCGTCGCCGAGATCACCGGCATCGCCCAGGTCAGCACGAGCGCGCTGAGGACCGTGGTCCGCCCGAACCGGCCGAGCCGTTCGACCATGAGCGCGACCAGCGTGGACAGCGTCATGATCAGTACGACGTTGATCGCCATGAAGAGGAAGGTGCGCCGCACGACCTCCCAGAAGTGGCCGTCGCCCAGCAGCGTCCCGTAGTTCTTGAAGCCGACGAACTTCGCGTGCCCCAGGATGAGTTGGCGCAGTCCGAAGTCCTGCAGCGAGATCATCACGGCACGGATCAGGGGATACACGAGCAGATAGAGCGTGCCGAGCACGGCGGGCGCGATCAGGACGTACGGCCAGATCGCCCGGCCGGCGGACTTCGACGGGCGGCGCGTGCCCGGTCCCGGGGAGCGCCGGGGCGGGTCGGTACCGAGGGGACGGGGGGCGGTCTGCTCTCGGACGGCCGACACGGCGCTCCTCCTTCCGGTGAACGGGCGCTTCAGGAACCGGAGTTCATCGCCTCGGTGATGGCCTCGGACGCGGTGGCGGCCTTCTTCTGGATGTCGCCGCCGGTGAGCACGGCCGTCATGTAGTCCTTGATCGGGTTCTTCGCCTCCACCGCGGCCCAGCCCGGGGTGTTGGGCGTGGCGTGGCCCTGGGCGGCGCCGACCGCCATGGCCGCGGCGCCCGGATCGGAGGCGACGGAGGAGGCCAGGGTGGTCTTGTTCGGGACATAGCTCATGGCGAGCGCGAGCTTCTTCTGCCAGGTGTCGCCGGTGAGTTCCTTGATGAACGTGTACGCAGCGCCCTGCTTGGTGGACGCCGTCGGGATGACCAGGTCGGAGCCACCGGTGAAGACCGCGCCGGGCGTGGCGGCGGTCTTGCCCGGGATCGGGAAGAAGCCCAGCTTGCCCTTCAGCGCGGGGTTGTCCTGGATGACGACATTGGCGCCACCCGGGGACGAGACGACCTGGGCGACCTTCCCCTTGGCCATGACGTCGGCCTGCGGCGGGTTGGCCTCGTCGGAGTCCTTGGGCCCCTTGCCGAGGGCCTGCAGCTTCTCGTAGAACTGCATGCCGCGGATCGCCGCCGGGGTGTCCAGCGCGCCCTTCCACTTGCCGCCCGACTGGGTGGCCAGGTCGCCGCCCTCGTCCCAGATGAACCCGGAGAGCGTGTACCAGTTCTGGCCGGGCAGGTAAATGCCCTGTGTGCCACCGGAGTTGAGCTTCTTGGTGGCGGCGATCCACTGGTCCCGGGTCTTGATGGCGGACGCGTCGACGCCGGCCCGCTTGAAGAGGTCGGTGCGGTAGATGACGACGCGGTTGGCGGCGTAGTACGGAATGCCGTACTGCTTGCCGTCGTAGGCGCCCGGCTCGGCGAGGCCCTTGAGCCAGGTGCTGCCGCCGAGGTCGCCGACCTTGTCGCTGAGGTCGAGCAGCCCCCCGCTCTGCGCGAACTGGGCGACCTGGGTGTTGCCGGTCTCGATCACGTCCGGTGCGTCGTTGCTGGCCAGGGCGGCCGTGACCTTCTCGCCGATCCCGTCCCACTCCTGGATCTGCACCTTGACCTTGATGTCCGGGTGGGCGGCCTCGAAGCCCTTGACGAACTCGTTCTGGAACTGGGCGGAGACGCTGTCGCGCATCAGCCAGACGTCGATGGTGGTGTTCCCCCCGGAGCTGCCGTCGGAGGTATCGGAAGAGCTGCTGCAGGCACTCAGCCCTGCTGTCATCACGAGCACGGACACGCCGGCGAACAAACGGAGCTGCACGGTTCACCCCTGGAGGACATGAACTGACCACCTGACCAGTGAAGCCCACTGGACAGCTCACCTCTCGATGTGGGGATGAAGGTGGCATAGACCAATGCGGGCGTCAACCCCCTCTGTCGCCAAGGGATTTGGCGCGTATATCGCTCGGGAACCGGATGATCACCGGCCGATGGTGGTTACACTTCCCCGGTCAAGAGGGCGAACTGCGGGCAATCGCTGGTCAACTGGTCAACCGGCCGGCAGGGGATTCCGCGTACGAGGGAGTGCGACATGAAGGCCGACGCGCCAGGGGCGGTACTCAAACGGGAGCGGGTCCGCGACTTCATCCTCGACCTCGTCGAGTCGCAGCACCCGGGCGACCCGATCCCCTCCGAGCGCACCCTCTGCGCCCGTCTCGGCGTGTCCCGCCCGACACTGCGCGCGGCGGTCGACGAACTCGTCGCCGCGGGGCTGCTGGTGCGGGAGCACGGGCGCGGCATGTTCGTGGCGCCCGAGAAGATCACCCAGGAACTCGTCTCCGGCCAGCAGACCATGACGGCGCCGCAGGCCTCCGGGGCCTGGTCGAGCCGGCTGCTGGAGTTCACCACCATCCCGGCCGGCGCCCGGGTGGGCCGCAGGCTGCGCCTCTCGCCCGCCGCCGAGATCGTGTACGTGGCGCGGTTGCGGCTGGTCGACGGCGCCCCGATGGCCATCGAGCACCTGCACATCAGGGCTGATCTCGTACCCACCCTGTCCGCACCGGAGTTGGAGGCCGGCGACCTCTACGAACACCTGCGGGAACAGCACGGCGTGCACGTCCAGGAGGCCGTACAGGCCATCGAGCCGACGGTCGTCACCCGGGCCGAGGCCGAACTCCTCGACGTGCCCGAGCTCTCCCCGGCCCTGCTCTTCGAGCGCCTCACCTCGGACACCACGGGGCAGCCCGTCGAGTACGTCCACTCGATCTACCGCGGCGACCGCTACCGCATCGTCTCCCGCCTCACCCTCGGCCCCTCGGTCGCGGCCCCCTCCGCCCCCCTCGGCCACCACCCCGGCATCCCCCCGGGCGACTTCGCCCACCGCGACACCATCGAGTCGTCCACCCGGGGGGACATCCAGTCGGGGGCGTGAACTGCCGCCGGGCGGAAGGCGGTTCTACAGGTCGCCGGGACGGCCGTACCGGTAGAAGAACGGGCCGTCGAGCTGGCCCGCCAGTGCGCGGGTCAGGCCGGAGCTGTCCTCCAGGAGCCGGGCGCCCGGGGTGAGATCGCCGACGTAGAGCGGGTCGAAGCCGGCGTCGGTGATGAGCCGCGCGGTGAGATCCTTCGCGGCGGGCTCGGCCGCGTAGAGGTTGCTCGGGGTGACGCGCTGGGTCCCGATCTGGTCGTACGCCGACGCGAAGACCGTGTTGAACGACTTCGCGGTCGGCCCGCCGACGATCGACTTGACCTGGTGCGCGAGCGAGGGGAAGGACTCGTCGCGGTCCCCGTAGAGGTTCGTCGCGTCGATGGTCACCTGGCCGTTCAGTCCGGTGACGCCGGAGAGCGCCTCGGCGATGAGACCGCCGGGGACGGCGACGACCACCACGTCCGCGTCCGAGGCGTCACCCCCGTCCCGGCCCAGCGTCCTGACCTGGTGTCCTGCCTTCTCCCAGAGCCGGGCCAGGCCGCCGCCGACGTGTCCTCGTCCGATCACCGTGATGTTCATGTCGGGCCCTCCGGTCTGCCGGGAGTTCACTGTCCTCGTTGACGTGTCAACAAAACACCACGTTTGTTGTCGTGTCAACCAATGCCATCGAGGTGGGGGAGGAACAGCGGCCGGCTGTTCCTCCCCCACCCCGACGGGACGGATCTCAGATGGCCTGCGCGGTGGGCAGGACGGTGATCTCGGTGAGGTTGACGTGGCGCGGTACGGCGGCCATGAAGGCGACGGTCTCGGCGATGTCGGCGCTCTGCAGCACGTCGATGTCGTGGATGAGGTCGGCCATCAGCTTCGACGCGTCAACATCCGTGACGTGGTCCGGGAGTTCGGTGTCGACCATGCCGGGCTCGATGGTGGCCACGCGCACCATCTTCGGGCCGAGCTCGACCCGCAGCAGCCGGGTGAGATGACTGATGTAGGCCTTGGTGCCGGAGTAGACCGAGAACTTCGTCAGGATGCGGGTGGCCGCGATCGACGAGGTGTTGATCAGGTCGGCCGGCCTGCCCGCCGCGGCGGAGTCCGTCAGCTGGGGGAGGAACGCGGCGATCACGTTCATCAGCCCGCTGATGTTGAGGTCGATCTGACGCTGCCAGTCGTCGACCTTCAACTCCTCGATACCGGAGATGAGTTGCACACCGGCGTTGTTGAACACCAGGTCGGCCCTGCCGAAGCGCTCGGCGACCCGGTCGGCGGCGCCCTGGACGGCGGCCCGGTCGGTGACGTCGACGGCCAGGGCGAGCGCGGTGCCGCCGGCGGCCTCGATGTTCTTGACCAGGCTGTCCAGCCGCTCCTTGCGGCGGGCCAACACCACCACGGTGGCGCCGAGTTCGGCGAGACGTTCGGCGGTGACGGCACCCATGCCGCTGGAGGCGCCGGAGACGACGGCGACGCGGCCGGCCAGCGGGGTACCGGTGAGCAGGGCGGAAGCGGACATCACAAGACCTCGATTTCGGTACGGGAAAGGTGCTGGGAAGCGTGCTGGAAAGTGTGCTGGGAACGGTGTTTGACGGTGTGTCAGGCGATGTCGTCGTGCGCGGTGGCCGCGGACTTCTCGCGCCACGGGGCCAGGTCGTCCTGCACCTGCCGGTACTTGACCTCCAGCCGCTCCAGCGTGTCGCGGCCGAGGTAGAGGTGCGTGGGCAGCTTCTCGGTGCCGGCCACCTCGACGATCAGCGCGGCGCCGCGCACCGGGTCGCCGAGCTGGGCGTGGTTGGCGCGGTCGATCCAGTCCAGCGTCACGTGGGCGGGGGTGTCGTCGTAGTCGGCGATACGGTGCGCGGCCACCGAGAGCGAGCTCGCGTCGAGGAAGTCGGTGCGGAACACGCCCGGTTCGACCACCATCGACTGGATACCGAACGGCGCCATCTCGGCGGAGAGCGCCTCACTGACACCGGCGACCGCGAACTTCGAGGCGGAGTACAGGCTGACACCGGGCTCGCCCTCGAAGCCCGAGCGGGAACCGATGTGCACGAGCCTGCCGGAACCCTGCCCGCGCATGACGGGCAGGACGGCGCGGGTGACGTTGATCAGACCGAAGACATTGAGGTCGAACAGCGAGCGGGCCTCCGCGTCGGTGATCTCCTCCAGCGCGCCGAGCAGACCGCGGCCGGCGTTGTTGACCAGGACGTCGATACCGCCGAAGCGCTCCACGGCGGCCTCGACCGCCTGCGGGATGCTGTCGTTGTCCGTGACGTCCAGGGCGACCGCGAAGACCCGCTCCGAGTTCTTCAGATCGTCCGGCACCCGCTCCGGATTCCGTACGGCGACCACGACATTGTTACCGCCTGCCAGCGCGGCCCGGGCGATTTCCGCGCCGATTCCACGGGAGGCGCCGGTGACAAACCACGTAGCCATGGGGAAAACCTCTTTCGTCGCTTCCCCTCGCGGGGGGATTTCCTGTTGACGTAAATGAGTCTGTCCCTCCGTCCGGGAGCTATGAAGGCAGCGGTTTTCCTGGGAGTCCCACACCCAGGAACGGGGGCGGGCCTGCGAAGTCGGTGACATGTCAACAAGCTGGTACGGTGACGGCATGTCCGAACCCCGATGGCTCACCCCCGACCAGGCCGAGGTCTGGGCGAGATACCGGAGGCTGCGCAGCGCGCTGCAGCGGGCCCAGGACCAGCAGTTGCAGCGGGACTCGGGCCTCTCGGCGGCCGACTACGCCCTCCTCGCGCCCCTGTCCGAGTCCGCCGACGGTGTGCTGCGGGCACGGGAGCTCGGCGCCGAGGTCGACTGGGAGCGCAGCCGGCTGTCCCACCAGATCAGCCGTATGGAGAAGCGCGGGCTCGTCACCCGCGAGGCCTGCGCCGACGACGCGCGCGGCTCCATGGTGCGGCTCACGGAAAAGGGACGGGAAGCGATCGAGGCCGCCGCACCCGCGCACGCGGAAAATGTGCGGCAACTGGTTTTCGATCCGCTGACACCCGATGAGGTGCGCCTTTTCGGCGATGTGCTGGACCGAATACTGGACGCTGTCGAGCGGAATTCCCGATAAAGGCCACCGTTGTAAAGTCCCGCGCTTTTACTGGGCGTCCTGCGCCGGGTTCTGCTGGTGCGGCACCTCGGGTGCACTGATCGACCCCAGCAGGGCCAGGGCGTCCGCCGAGGGGGAGTCCGGTTCCGCCTGGAGGATGATGAGCTGCTGCCCGGGCGCGCTGCGGATGGTGAGGGCCTCGTGCCGCAACTCCAGTTCCCCCACCACGGAATGCCGCATCCGCTTCACCTCGTACGGCGGGACCCGGGTGTACTCACGGGCCCACAGCGAGCGGAACTCGCCGCTGCGCACCGACAGTTCACCGACGAGCTCCAAAATGCGGGGATCCTCGGGGGTGCTCGCGGCGGTCTGCTGGAGATCGGCGACCGCGCGGTGCTCGGCCCGCTCCGCGTTCCGGTAGAACGTCTTCGCCGCCGGGTCCAGGAACAGCATCCGCAGCACGTTGTCCCGCTGGGCGAAGTCGCCGTAGAGGGCGTCGGCCAGGGCGTTGGTGGCCAGCAGGTCCTGGGCGTGGCCGATGACGAAGGCCGGTGTCCTGGTCCAGCTCTCGATCAGCTGCCGCAGATGCGGGCGGACCCGCTCGACCCGCACGGGTGACTTGGTGCGCCGGGCCGTGGGCCGCGCAAGCCGGAACAGCTCCCGCCGGTCCTCGTCCCCGAGCCGCAGCGCACGGGCCATCGCCTCCAACACCCGTACCGACGGGCTGAGTTCGCGGCCCTGCTCCAGCCGGCTGTAGTAGCCGGCGCTGACCCCCGCGAGCGCCGCGACCTCGTCG
>NZ_JAWOAI010000294.1:0-12423 GCF_033194735.1 Streptomyces sp. W16 | reverse complement strand
CCGATCTGGTCGCTCTCCAAGCCGGGGTAGGCGCTGCCGCTCGCGCCGCGCAGCTGGGCGGCGCCGTCCGTGGAGTCGACGCCTCCGGTGCGGGTGACGCGGAAGGCCGGGCCGGTGTCGGTGTTCTTGTCGTCCTTCAGGTACCGGTCGAACCACGAGGTCACGCGGGCCTGGACGCGGCTCGTCTCCATGTCGCCGCCGTCATGGCCGCCCGCGATCCAGTCGACGTCCACGGGGGCGCCGTTGGCGCGGATCGCCTTCGCGGCGGCGTCGGCCTGGCCGAGCGGGAAGAGGGAGTCGGTCTGGCCCTGGAGCAGGAGGGTCGGCACGTTGATGTGCGCGGCGACGGCGGACGGGGAGCGGGCTTCGAGGAGTTCGCGCGCTGCAGCGTCCGGCTTGCCCGACTCGGCGACCCGGTCGTACATCGCGCACAACTGGGGCTCGAAATTGGCGCAGCCGCCACCGGAGTTGATGAAGATGCTCGCCCAGAGCTTCTTGAACACGCCGTTCGGGAACAGCGCGTCGGCGAGGTTCCAGTACGTGATCGCCGGAGCGATGGCGTCCACGCGGTCGTCGTACCCGGCGGCGAGCAGGGAGATCGCTCCGCCGTAGGAACCGCCCGCCACGCCCACGCGCGGGTCGCCGGGCTTGTCGAGCTGGACGTCCGGCTGCTTCGCCAGCCAGTCGATCAGCTTGGAGACGTCCTTGACCTCGCCCTTCGGGTCGTTCAGGCCGATCTTGCCGGTCGACTTGCCGAAGCCGCGCGCGGACCAGGTGAGGACGGCGTACCCGTCTCTGGCCAGGCCCTCTGCCTGCTCCCGTACGTCGTCCTTGCTGCCGCCGAAGCCGTGTGCCAGGAGGACGGCGGGGCGGCGGCCGGCGGCACCGGTAGTGAAGTACGAGGTGTCGAGCTTCACCCCGTCCACGGCCATCACGCGGTCGGCGCGGTGTACCTCCGGCGGTTTGTCGGAGGCTACGGCCGTCCAGGTGCCGGCGGCGGCGAGCACGGCTACGGCGGCCGTGGCGGCGAGCCACTGCCGTGGGCGTCGTAGCGGTGGGCGAAGATCCATGTCGTCAACGGTACGGGGCGTCTCTGACAGTTGGGCCAGACCCTGGGGTGAACCGGGGGTGAGTGTGTACCGCGCTTGGTGTACGGGTTCCAGCTCGGGAGGCTTATGCCGTTGCCGGGTGCGGGTCCGTTGTGGCTGAGCGCGCAGTTCCCCGCGCCCCTGAGGAGGACTCGCCCCTTCGGGGCTTAGAGGTCCTAACAGAAGCCGCTGATCATGTGACTGTCAGTCTGGTTGCTCGTTGGTGTTGTCGTGGGAAAGAGGGAGTCGCGTCCGTGGATCGTCTCGGACGAACTGTGGTCGCTGATCGAGCCGTTGCTACCGGAGCCGGGGCCGAAGCTGGTGGAGGGCCGGCCGCGGATTCCGGACCGGCAGGCGTTGTGCGGGATCTTGTTCGTGCTGCATACCGGTATCCAGTGGGAGTACCTGCCGCAGGAGCTGGGCTTCGGTTCGGGGATGACGTGCTGGCGGCGGCTTGCCGCGTGGAACGAGGCCGGGGTCTGGGAGGCACTGCACCTGGTGCTGCTGAAGAAGCTGCGGGTGGCCAAGAAGCTGGACTGGTCGCGGGCGGTGATCGACTCCTCCCACGTGCGGGCTGCTCGGCGCGGCCCAAAAGCGGGCCCAGCCCGGTTGACCGCGCACGTCCGGGCAGCAAGCACCACGTCCTCACCGACGGACAGGGCATCCCGCTCGCGGTGTCGCTGACCGGCGGAAACCGCAACGACGTCACGCAGTTGCTTCCCCTGCTGGACAAGGTTCCGGCCGTGGCCGGCGCCGTCGGCCGCCCCAGACACCGGCCCGACGCACTCCTCGCCGACCGCGGCTACGACCACGACAAGTACCGCCGCCTGCTCTGGGCCCGCGGCATCCGCCCGGTCATCGCCGAACGAGGCCAACCACACGGCTCCGGCCTCGGCATCTTCCGATACGTCGTCGAGAGAACGATCGCCTGGCTGCACGGCTTCCGCCGCCTGCGCATCCGCTGGGAACGACGCGACGACATCCACGAAGCCTTCCTCGGCCTCGCCACCTGCCTCATCACCCACCGGCATGTACAGCGCCTTTGTTAGGACCTCTTAGTCCTCCTCAGGGAGGGAGATCAGCCAGCGAGTGTCCCTGCGGGGGCGGAGATAGAGCGCCCAGTACAGAGTTGCCGCCGTGACTATTCCGCCTGTCCACAGCAAGTAGGTCGTCTCCTGTTGCGTGAGGATGTAGGCCAGTACCGCTATCAGCAGGATCGGCATCGTGGGCCACAGTGGCATGCGCCACGCGTGTGTGTGGCGGTGGTTTCCTCGGCGGGACAGGAGGGCGGCGACTGCGACCAGCAGGTACATGCCGGTCACCGAGACGCCTGTCACGCCGTAGAGGGTGTCCAGGTTGACGAAGCAGAGGACCGCGCCGGGGATGCCCACGGCGAGGGTGGCGACCCAGGGGGAGCCGAAGCGGCCGAGCTTGGAGAAGACGGTGTTGACCGGGGCGGGCCAGGCCTTGTCGCGGGCGGAGGCGAAGAGGACGCGGGAGTTCTGGATGACCATGACGATGCCCGCGTTGATGATCGCGAGGGCCACGCAGAGGCTGACGAAGGTGCCGACCGCCGAGTTGGACCAGGCCGTCACCATGCTGCTGATGTCGCCGCCGGTGAGGGTCGAGAGGTCGGACGCGCCCATCGTGATGGCTACCACCGGGACCAGGATGATCACCGTGGAGATCGCGAGGGTGGCCAGGACCGTGCGGGCTACGTTTCGGCGCGGGTTCTCCAACTCCTCGGAGAGGTAGACCGCCGTTGAGAAGCCTTGCGTGACGAAGAGGGCGATCGCCAGGCCGGAGACCACCAGCATCGCCGTCACCGTGTCCGTGTGGCCGCCCGTGCCCGCGACCTGCATCGAGGTGAGGCTGCCGAGGCCCCGGTGGCTGTGGGTGAAGCCGAGCAGCGCCACGACTCCGGCCGCTATGACCTCCAGGACCAGGAAGATCCCCGTGATCCACGCGTTGGCTCGCAGGTCCAGCAGGCCCGCGAGCGTGGCCAGGAGCATCACGCCGGCGCCGGTCATCGACGGGTTCAGGTGGACGATCCGGGTCAGGTAGTCCGCCGTGCCCATCGCTATCACCGGCGGGACGATCATCACGACCAGGAGGGAGAGGACGAAGACCAGCCAGCCTGCCAGGCGGCCCGCCAGCGTCGACACCATGGCGTACTCGCCGCCCGCGCTGGGGATGAGGGTGCCCAGCTCCGAGTAGCAGAACGCGACGGCGATGCAGAGGACCGAGCCGATCGCGATCGTGAGGGCGGTCGCGGTGCCGAGTGAGCCGAACAGGTCGGGGACGACCACGAAGAGCGTGGAGGCCGGTGTCACGCAGGAGAGCGTGAGCAGGGTGCCGCCGACGATGCCGATGGAACGCTTCAGCTGCTGCGGATGCCGCGGACTCTGGGAACTGTCCGACGACGCCTCGGAAACGGCGGCCTCGGCAGTGGGGAGGGTGTCGGTCACGGGCCTGATGGAACATTGACGGAAACCGCCACGTCAATGGGTGTTCACCTACGGAATTCGTTGATCCAGTCCGCTCGGAGTTCCGTAATCGGCAGCTGAAGGCAGTGTCGGCCCCGGTTCGGGTTCCTACGGGAACCGCAGTGGTCGTAGCGAAAAAATGGGGCCGTCCGCGATACGGACGGCCCCATTCGGCGATTCTCAGTGGTTGCGCGGGAACCCGAGGTCGACGCCGGTCGGGGCGTCGGCCGGGTCGGGCCAGCGGGTGGTGACGACCTTGCCGCGGGTGTAGAAGTGCGTGCCGTCGTTGCCGTAGATGTGGTGGTCCCCGAAGAGGGAGTCCTTCCAGCCGCCGAAGGAGTGGTAGCCGACGGGGACCGGGATCGGGACGTTGACGCCGACCATGCCGGCCTCGATCTCCAGCTGGAAGCGGCGGGCGGCGCCGCCGTCCCGGGTGAAGATCGCGGTGCCGTTGCCGAAGGGGGAGCTGTTGATGAGGGCCACGCCCTCGTCGTACGTGTCGACGCGCAGGACGCAGAGGACCGGGCCGAAGATCTCGTCCGTGTAGGCCTTCGCGGTGGTCGGCACCTTGTCGAGGAGCGAGATGCCGATCCAGTGGCCGTCCTCGAAGCCCTCGACCGTGTAGCCGGTGCCGTCCAGGACGACCTCCGAGCCTTCGGCCGCCGCGCCGGTGACGTAGGACGCCACCTTGTCGCGGTGGACGGCGGTGATGAGCGGGCCCATCTCGGAGGTCGGGTCGTTGCCGGGGCCGATCTTGATCTTCTCGGCGCGCTCGCGGATCTTCTCGACCAGCTCGTCGCCGATCGAACCGACCGCCACCACGGCGGAGATGGCCATGCAGCGCTCGCCCGCCGAGCCGTAGGCGGCGGAGACGGCCGCGTCGGCCGCCGCGTCCAGGTCGGCGTCGGGCAGGACCAGCATGTGGTTCTTGGCGCCGCCCAGGGCCTGGACGCGCTTGCCGTTCGCGGAGGCGGTGGTGTGGATGTAGCGGGCGATGGGGGTCGAGCCGACGAAGGAGACCGCCTTGACGTCCGGGTGCTCAAGGAGGCGGTCCACGGCCACCTTGTCACCGTGCACGACGTTGAACACGCCGTCCGGGAGGCCCGCTTCGGCCAGCAGTTCGGCGATCTTCAGGGACGCCGACGGGTCCTTCTCGGACGGCTTGAGCACGAAGGTGTTGCCGGTCGCGATGGCGATCGGGAACATCCACATCGGCACCATGGCGGGGAAGTTGAACGGCGTGATGCCGGCCACGACGCCCAGCGGCTGGCGGATCGACGCCACGTCGACGCGGCTGGCGACCTCGGTCGACAGTTCGCCCTTGAGCTGCACGGTGATCCCGCACGCCAGGTCGACGATCTCCAGGCCGCGCGCGACCTCGCCCAGCGCGTCGCTGTGCACCTTGCCGTGCTCGGCGGTGATCAGCTCGGCGATGGCGTCCCGGTTGGCCTCCAGCAGCGCCCGGAACCTGAAGAGGATCGTGGTCCGCTTGGCGAGCGAGGACGTGCCCCAGGTCGCGTAGGCGTCCTTGGCGGCGGCGACGGCCGCGTCGACCTCCTCGACCGACGCGAACGCGACGTTCGTGGTGACCGCGCCGGTCGCCGGGTCGGTGACCGGCCCGAAGTTTCCCGACGCGCCTTCGACGGTCTTGCCGCCGATCCAGTGGTTGACGATCTTCGTCATGCCCAGTTGCTCCTTCACAGATGGCGGCGTCGGGTGGTGACGTGCCGTTCGTACAGCTCACGTGCCTTGACCGCGGACGATCGGGCCGCGGTCTCGGCCACAGGAACATCCCACCAGGCCTGCGCCGGAGGCGCGCCCGACACAGTGTCTGCGGTTTCGGTCTCCACGTAGACACAAGTGGGAGTGTCCGCGGCCCGCGCCTCGGCGAGCGCCGTACGCAGGTCACGGACGGTCTTCGCGCGCAGCACGCGCATGCCGAGGCTGGCCGCGTTGGCGGCGAGGTCGACGGGCAGCGGGGCGCCGGTGTAGGTGCCGTCGTCGGCCTGGTAGCGGTAGGCGGTGCCGAACCGCTCGCCGCCGACCGACTCGGACAGGCCGCCTATGGACGCGTACCCGTGGTTCTGTATCAGCAGCACCTTGATCGCGATGCCCTCTTGTACGGCGGTCACGATCTCCGTCGGCATCATCAGATAGGTGCCGTCGCCGACCAGCGCCCATACCGGCCGGCCCGGGGCGGCCAGCTTCACCCCGATCGCGGCCGGGATCTCGTAGCCCATGCAGGAGTAGCCGTACTCCAGGTGGTACTGGTCGAACGACCGTGTCCGCCACAGCTTGTGCAGATCGCCGGGGAGCGAACCCGCCGCGTTGACGATGATGTCCGACTCGTCGACGATCTCGTCCAGCGCGCCCAACACCTGTGGCTGCGTGGGGCGTACGTCGGGTTCCTCGGCCTCGTAGCAGGCGTCGACGCGCTGTTCCCAGCGCTCTTTGTCCTCGCGGTACTCGGCGATGTACGACGCGTCGACCCGGTGGCCGTGGCGGCCCAACTTCTTTGCCAGCGCCGCCAGTCCGCCGCGGGCGTCCGCGATCAGCGGCTGTCCGGCGAGCTTGTGGCCGTCGTACGGGGCGATGTTGAGGTTGAGGAACCGGACGCCCGGGCGTTCGAAGAGGGTGTGGGAGGCGGTGGTGAAGTCGGTGTAGCGGGTGCCGATACCGATCACCAGGTCGGCCAGGCGCGCGAGTTCGTCGGCGGTCGCGGTGCCGGTGTGGCCGATGCCGCCGACGTCCTGCGGGTGGTCGTGGTTGAGGGAGCCCTTGCCTGCCTGGGTGGAGGCGACCGGGATGCCGGTGGCCGAGGCGAGCTCGGCGAGGGCGGCCTCGGCCCGGCTGTGGTGGACTCCGCCGCCCGCGACGATCAGGGGGCGCCTCGCGGCCCGGATCGCCCTTACGGCCGCGGCGAGTTCGGCCGGGTCGGCGGCCGGTCGCCTTACGTACCAGGTGCGTTCGGCGAAGAACTCGTCCGGCCAGTCGTACGCCTCGGCCTGAACGTCCTGCGGGAGAGCGAGAGTCACGGCCCCGGTCTCGACGGGGTCGGTGAGGACGCGCATGGCGTTCAGGGCGGCGGGAACGAGCGCTTCCGGCCGGGTGATCCGGTCGAAGTACCTCGACACCGGGCGCAGGCAGTCGTTGACCGACACATCGCCCGCGTACGGGACTTCGAGCTGCTGGAGCACCGGGTCGGCGACCCGGGTGGCGAAGGTGTCGCCGGGGAGGAGCAGGACCGGGAGGTGGTTGATCGTGGCGAGCGCGGCGCCGGTGACGAGGTTCGTGGCACCGGGGCCGACGGAGGTCGTGACGGCGTGCGTGGACAGCCGGTTCGACTGCCGCGCGTAGCCGACCGCCGCGTGCACCATGGACTGTTCGTTACGGCCCTGGTGGTACGGCATGACCGGTGACGCGGGGGGTGTCTCCCCGCTGGGCACGGTGGCGTACTCGATGAGTGCCTGGCCGAGCCCGGCCACGTTGCCGTGGCCGAAGATGCCCCAGGTCGCACTGATCAACCGCCGCCGTACGCCGTCGCGTTCGGTGTACTGGGCGGACAGGAAGCGTACGAGCGCCTGTGCGACCGTGAGCCTCGTCGTTGAGGTCATCGGTGTTCCTCCGTGTGTTCCGGGTGCAAGCTGATCCGCCACTCCGGTACGGCTCCGCAACCCCGTCCGACTCGATGCCCGAGGCCGGGAACCTCAGTGCGCATGCTCCAACACGCAGGGTGGTCGGTCGTGTTGGAGACCTCCGGCGCGGGGCCGTAGCGAGCGGGGAGTCGTCGCTCGCACTTCGCTCCTGCCAGGGCGAAGCGGCCTCCCGCGCCGGAGGCGTTCTGTGTCTGGGCGAACATGCCGTCTCCGCCCAGGAGTTGGACCTTTTCGTCCGTAATTCGCACGGTACATCCACCGCTGAGCGGAAGCACGATCCGCTCCCCGTCACCGGCGGCCGTCATAAGCCGGCCCTCACAGCAGCCCTACGGCGGTGTCGACGGCGGCGGCCACATCTCCGTCCGGCGGATAGAGCAGCGAACGGCCGACCACCAGGCCCCGCACGGTGGGGAGTTGGAGGGCGCCGCGCCACTTCTCGTAGGCGCCGTCCTGGTCGTCGCCGACCTCGCCGCCGAGGAGGACCGCGGGCAGCGTCGAGGTCTCCATGACCTGGGCCATGTCGTCCGGGTTCTCGGTGACCGGGAGCTTGAGCCAGGTGTATGCCGAAGTGCCGCCCAGGCCCGAGGAGATGGCGATGGACTTGATGACGGCCTCGGCGGACAGGTCGTTCTTCAGCTTGCCCTCGTCGGTGCGGCGGCTGATGAACGGCTCGACGAACAGCGGGAGTCGGCGCGCGGCCATGTCGTCGATGGCGCGGGCGGTGGACTCCAGGGTGGTGAGGGAGCCCGGGTCGTCGTAGTCGATGCGCAGCAGCAGCTTGCCCGCGTCGAAGCGGAGCCGCTCGATGTCCTGGGCGCGGTGGCCGGTGAAGCGGTCGTCGAGTTCGAAACTGGCTCCCTGGAGGCCGCCGCGGTTCATCGAGCCCATGACGACCTTGCCGTCGAGGGCACCGAGGAGGAGCAGGTCGTCCAGGATGTCGGCGGTCGCGAGAACACCGTCGACGCCGGGCCGGGACAGCGCCAGGCAGAGGCGTTCGAGCAGTTCCGCGCGGTTGGCCATGGCGAACTTGTGGTCGCCGACACCGAGCGCGCCACGGGCCGGGTGGTCGGCGGCGACGATCATCAGGCGGCCGGCGTCATTGAGCAGCGGACGGCGGACGCGCCGGGCCGCAGCCTCGGCTATCGCCTCGGGATGCCGGGCGCGGACACGGACGAGTTCGGAGATGTCCACGCGGGGGCCGCCGCCGGCGGTGCCTCCCTCGTGGCCGGAGACGTCGTCCCCGGCGTCCTGGTCACCGTGCGCGTGCGTCACACCGTCCCCGCCTTCGTACTGGCCCTCGTGCTCGGCACCCGCCACGCGGCCGGCCCTCACAGCACCGCTCCGGCGGCGATCGCGCCCTCGACCTCGGGAGCCGTGGGCATCGCGGACGAGCACTCCAGGCGCGAGGCGACGATCGCCCCGGCCGCGTTGGCGTGCCGCATGATCTTCTCCAGGTCCCAGCCGGCCAGCAGGCCGTGGCAGAGCGAGCCGCCGAAGGCGTCACCGGCACCGAGTCCGTTGAGCACGGTCACCGGCAGCGGGGGCACCTCGGCCGACTCGCCGTCCCGGTTGACCGCGAGGACGCCCTTGGGGCCCTGCTTGACGACGGCGAGTTCGACCCCGGCGTCCAGCAGCGCGCGGGCGGCGGCGTGCGGCTCGCGTACGCCGGTGGCGACCTCCACCTCGTCGAGGTTTCCGACGGCGACGGTGATGTGGCGCAGGGCCTCCTCGTAGAAGGGGCGGGCCGCGCTCGGGTCCTTCCAGAACATGGGCCGCCAGTCGAGGTCGAAGACCGTCGTACCGGACTTGGCGCGATGCGCGAGGGCCGCGAGCGTGGCCGTACGGCTGGGCTCCTCGCTCAGGCCAGTGCCGGTGATCCAGAAGATCCGGGCCTCGTGGATCGCGTCCAGGTCGAGCTCGTGGGCGTCGATCTCCAGGTCCGGGGCCTTGGGCTGCCGGTAGAAGTACAGCGGGAAGTCGTCCGGCGGGAAGATCTCGCAGAAGGTGACCGAGGTCGGCAGGCCGGGGACCGGGGTGACCCAGCGGTCGTCGACGCCGAAGTCGCGCAGCGCCTCGTGCAGGTACGTGCCGAAGGGGTCGTCGCCGGTGCGCGAGACCAGGGCGACCTCGCGGCCCAGCCGGGCGGCGGCGACCGCGACGTTCGCCGCCGAGCCGCCGAGGAACTTCCCGAAGGTCGTCACCTGGGGCAGCGGCACGCCCGTCTGCAGCGGATAGAGGTCCACCCCTAGCCGCCCCATGGTGATCAGGTCGTACGCCATCGACTTCCCCTTTATTTCGGCTCTCCCCGGTTTCTAGTCCCGTGGCCCGAGCCCTGTCAATGTTTTGTCCGGACATTCGGACGAGACGGGGTGCGATCGGTTGTTTGTCGGGTGCGAGCTCGTTGTGGTTGCTCGCGCCCACGCGGCGGAGCCGCATATCGATACAGCCCCGCGCCCCTTACGGGGCGCTGTAGGGCCGTAGGACTATCAGTGGATGTCTGTTGCCTTGCGCATTCGTACCGGGCATGGGCCCGGTGGATCCTGGGAGACCGTGCTTGGGGTGCCGCATCCGCGGCTTCGGCCCGGGGTCATCAGTTATCGCGGGATACGGCTCGCCCTGTCCCGGCCCCGGGCTCGGCTGGAGGCGCCGATCGGGGCCGCGACCCTGCTCCTCGGGTTCGAAGGGGCCGTCCGGATCTCGCGGGTGGGGCGGGAATCGGCCACGCTCGGGTCCGTGTTCTGTGGGCCTACGACCACTGCCGCGCTCGGTGAGCACAGTGGGCGGCTCGCGGGGGTCGAGGTGCTGTTGACGCCGTGGGCCGCGTTCACGCTGTTCGGTACGGCTCAGCACGAGCTCGCCGACCGGGTGGTGGACCCCGACGAGCTCCCGCACGCCCTCGGCCCCCGCTGGAGCGGCATCGGTGAACTGGCCGCCGCGCTCGCCGCGTTGCCGACCTGGACCGCCCGGTTCGGGCTGCTGGACGAGGTGTTCACCCGCTGGTCGGCGGCCGGTACGCCGAGTTCGGCGCGGGTGGAGCGGGCCTGGTCGGAGCTGGTGCGGAACTGGGGCGCGGTGCCGGTGCCCCGGCTCGCCGACGAAGTGGGCTGGAGCGTACGGCAGTTGGAGAACCGCTTCCGGGAACAGATCGGACTCGGCCCCAAGGCGGCGGCACGGGTGCTGAGGTTGCAGCGCGCCCGGCGGCTCCTCGCGGCCGGCCGCAGCCAGGCGGAGACGGCGGCGGTCTGCGGTTTCTACGACCAGGCGCATCTGAGCGGCGAGTTCAGGGCGATGACGGGGTGCACTCCGGGCCAGTTCACGGTGGGCCGGGCGAGTCCGCCGGTGGCGCAGCCGGGGATGCCTGCCGGGGACCGGATGACGGGCGAGGCGACGAGTCTGCTGGTCGCTCCCGGTCGGGGTGCGGATTTCTCCAAGACCGGCCGGGCGCGTTGATGCACGCTGACCACCTGGCCGGTTGATCCCCGGGGACGCGCAGGCCTCCGGCCGACCGGCCGGCCCAGTGGGGGGATGCGGGGAAGCCGGTGGGCCGGGCCCGGCGCAGCGGGTCCGGCCCACCTTGCTGTGCCCTCTGCTCCTTTTCCCGGCGATAGTCAACGCGCCGCGCCCCTGCGCCCGCGTGCGCCTTTGCGTCACCTGTGTCACAAAAGCCCCCCTGATGTCACACATGTCGCGTGTACGCGGGTCTTGCGTCACACCCGGTCCACAGGCGCTTCCTCTTCCTCACTCTGTGTCGTTGACCGGGCACAGGCTTTGTGATCGCCAGCGCAGCGCACGGCTCCCCCGACGGCCGCCCCCGGCCGCCGCCGCGGCGCGCGCAGGGAGGTGCACTGATGACCGACCGACGGCTCTGGTCGTACAAGGAAATCGCGGCCCACATCCGGGTTCAGCCCGACACCGTCCGCTCCTACCGCAAACACGGCCTGCTGCCCCCGCCCGACCACGTGGAGAGCGGCAAGCCGTACTGGTACGCCGACACGGTCCGGGCCTGGGTGGCCTCCCGGCCGGGCAACCGGGGGCGCAGGGACGACTGACCCGAGCCGGCGCGGCGACGCGGTACCGGGTGTCCGGTGCCGTCGTCGCTTCGGCTGTGCCGGCCGGCAGAGCAATTCGCTTGCCCGCACGGCCGACCGCCGCTGAGGATCCCCGGATGAACCTCTCCGTCAAACCCGTCCTCACCGGCGAGAAGACCGTCCTCCGTCCGTTCACCGAGTCGGACGCCGACGGCATCTGGCAACTGATCCAGGACCCGGAGGTCGTCCGCTTCACCTTCGAGCCGTCGACCGAACTGACACCGGAGCGGCTGCGCTCCTGGTACGCGACCCGGGCCGACCAGTGCGACCGCCTCGACCTCGCCGTCACCGACCCCGCCACCGGTGAACTCCTCGGCGAGGTCGTCCTCCACGAGTGGGATCCCACCGCCCGCAGCTGCACCTTCCGCACCCTCATCGGCCCCCGGGGTCGCGGCCGGGGCATCGGCACGGAGGCGACCCGCCTGATCGTCGGCTACGCCTTCGAGCAACTGGGCCTGCATCGGATCCAGTTGGAGGTCTACGGCCACAACCACCGGGCCCGGCGGGTGTACGAGAAGGTCGGGTTCGTGGTCGAAGGTGTGCGGCGCGAGGCCCAGTTGCGGGACGGGGAGTGGGTCGACGACGTGCTCATGGCGATCCTCGACCACGAGTGGGCCGCCCTCACCGCCACGGCTCGATGACCGTCACCCCCGCTCCCGGTGCCGTGCCCATCGCCGCGAGGGCGGCCGGGGTCTCGTCCAGGGTGATCGTGGAGGTGGTCAGGAGGTCGGGGCGGAGCACTCCCGACCGGACCAGTTCCAGCATGGGCGGGTAGGTGTGGGCCGCCATGCCGTGGCTGCCGAGGAGTTCGAGTTCCAGGCCGATCGCGCGGGCCATCGGGACCGGGGTCGTACCGGAGGGAGAGGGGAGCAGGCCCACCTGGATGTGGCGGCCCCGGCGGCGCAGGCCGTTCACCGAGGCGGCGCAGGTCGCCGGTGAGCCCAGGGCGTCCAGGGAGAGGTGGGCGCCGCCGCCCGTCAGCTCACGGACCGCCGCCGCCGGGTCCGGGGTGCTCGCGCCGTCCACGCACTCCGCCGCCCCGAACTTCCTTGCCAGGTCCAGTGCTTGGGGCGAGATGTCGACGGCGACGACCCGGGCGCCCGAG
>NZ_JAWOAI010000293.1:0-12459 GCF_033194735.1 Streptomyces sp. W16 | reverse complement strand
CCCTTGGCGAGCGCCCGGTGGGCCCTGCGCCGGGCATCGGGTCCGGCCAGCTCGACCACCGCGGAGCGCACCAGCGGGTGGCGGAAGACCACCGTGTGCTGCCGGTCGACCACGACGATGCGCTCGTGCTCGGCGATGTCCAGCTGGGCCGCTGCACCGGAGCCCACCACACCCTCGTCCGACAGCGCCCGACCCGATCCGTCCAGGGCGAGCAGCAACAGCAGGTCCCGGGTCTCGGGCGCGAGTGCGGAGATGCGTGAGGTGAACGTCCGGCTGAGCCGCTCGGACAACGGCAGTACGGCGGGCAGGGCATCGGCGGTCGGATAACGGTCCGGGGTCAGCATGGCCGGCAGTTCGACCAGGGCGAGCGGGTTCCCCTGCGCCTCGGTGACGATGCGCCGGCGCACGGGCTCGGCCAGATCCGGGTAGCGCCGGGTCAGCAGGGACTCGGCCGCGGCGTCGCCGAGGGAGCGGACGGTGAGACTGCTGCCGTCCCCGGCCGGCGGCTGCCCAGTGGTGCGGACCGCCGTCAGGACACGCACCGCCGTGCCGGCGACCCGTCGGGCCACGAACGCCAGCACGTCGGCGCTCGCGTCGTCGAGCCACTGGGTGTCGTCGACGATCACCACCAGCGGTTGATCCCGCGCGGCGAGCAGGAGCAGCGACAGTGTCGCGGTCGCGATCAGGAGGCGCGAGGGAGTCGGACCGTCGCCGAAGCCCAGCGCCACCCGCAGGGCGCTCTCGTGGGACGGGTCGAGCCGAGGGAACATCGGAGCCAGCGGCACCAGCAGTTGGTTGAGCCCCGCGAACGCGATCTTGGCCTCGAACTCGGCCCCGGCCGCCCGCAGCGTCCGCATGCCGTTCGCTACGGCCAGATCGGCGGCGGTGTCGAGCAGCGCGGACTTGCCCACCCCGGGCTCGCCGAAGAGCGTGAGCGAGGAGCCCAGCTTGCCTGTGTCCTCGATGACGGCCCTGATGACGTCCACCTCGGCGGCACGTCCCGTCAGGTCGGAGGTGGCCTGGCGGCGTTGGGGTCCTTCCCGTTCCGTGGTCATCGAGGTGGCTCCTCTTGCAGTGCGAGACCTGTTGTCGATCACCTCACGGATGTGCGAGGAGGCTGCGTCGGCGCACCGTGCGCAGGTCCTGGACCGGGTGCGACCACGGCGCCTCGCCGTCGCGACCGCCGCATGATCATCCGCTGTGTCCGAAATCCCCCTCGGTCGTCCCAACCCTATGCGACGGCGCGCCGCACAGCCCCGCTGTGCGCGAGGGCGGGGACGCGGGTGGCGGCGATGCCGAGCGCGGGCGGCTCGGATGTCCCCGGTCTCGGTTCACGACTTGCAGGGCGGCCACAACCGGTATCGCGGGCACGTGAAGACGGCAGCGCTTGTGGGGCCCCTGGGACGACCCTGGTCGGCGTTTGCCTGTGGCTGTACGAAAACGGCCGCGTACCTCGTCGATGACCTGCGGCGGCCGCACCGGCCGCCCTGACGACGTCGCGCATGCGGAGGAGATGGTCACGGTGGTGTCCGGTCCGGCCATGGGGAGCCCACGAGGTGGTGGTCAGCCGACCTCCGCCTCCGAGACCAGCGCATCGAGTGCCGTACGTAGAGCGGCCAGTTCGGCCGGTGTGGGATCGGCCGGTTCGTGCGGCATCAGCGCAGCGGGGTTGATCACGGGGGTGGTGCCCTCTGGACCGGACACGGCCGTGGCGCGGGCAAGGAGCGGGCCGTTGTCGGGTGGCGGGGTGCCGAGGCCCTTGCCGAGCTTTCTCAGTGCAGCCGCGAGCGGGGGCTGAGGGAAGGGGAAGTCGGCGGGGAGCAGTCCGGCCTGCTGTGTGTGGTCGTGGCCGCGGAAGTCCAGGGCCCAGTTCTCCCAGCGCGGCAACGGCCAGTCGTGGATGCCGGCCACGGTCTGCACCGCCCAGAGCGAGACGGTGCGGGCCTGTGGATCGAAATGGACGCCGCCGTCGGGCATGTCGGTGAGCACAGGGGTGGCCGGCGAGGCGACGATCAGGTCGATCAGGCCGGGGCCGCCCGCGAGGTGATCGATGGGCTCCCAGTCGCTGCCCCACGCGCGCACGCTTCCGTCGGGCAGGCGCAGGGAGACGACGGAGGCGGGCTCGGTGTACTCGGTGTCCGCGAACCCGGCAGGCTCGAAGGTCTCGAACCAGCCCGGGGAGCGGGTCAGGTCCCGGTCGAGGCCCAGATGGTGGGTCAGATCGCCCAGGCCGTCGTGCGCGAAGCGGACGTCCCAGCCGGGCCAGGTCCGGGCCAGTACGGCGTGGGCGGCCATGTGGTCGGCCCAGCTGCCCGCGTCGGCGAACCAGAGCAGGATTCGGCGGTCGTGGTCGACGAGTGCGGCGCCCTCGCACCACACGTCGTTGAGCCATTCGTCGATCTCCCGGTTGGCGCGGAAGCAGCGTGTCGCCGCGGCCGGACCGGGCAGCAGATCGTCGACCACCCGGTTGGCGGCCCAGTGCGAGTAGTACCGCTGCCAGGCGCCGTCCTCGACCACCACGTACTGCGCTCGTGCTCCCATGACCGGTGAGGCTAGCGCCGCTCGACGACGGTCGACGAACGCTTTTCGGGCGACCAACTCCGGCTGGTCGCCGGCGACTTGGTGAGCGCCTTACTGATCGCCTCCGGGCCGGCGTCCTCCGAGATGGGTGGGTCGTCGGTTCGAATCCGGCAGGGGGCTTCGGCGAAGGCCAGGTCACATCGTCCGTGACCTGGCCTTTCGTGCTGCCGGGGCGGCGCGCGTCGCATGATGGGAACGCCGCGAGGACGGCTTGCGTGAGCGGAGCGGCCCAGTGCCCCTACTCGTCGGGCTTCTTCCGTGCCCTCTTCGTGCAGGGGTTGCTCGGTGCGGTGCTGGGTGGCATGGGCCGGTTTCCCTGCTGATGGCGTACGGGCTGCGGCCCAGCTCGCGGCGACTGCGCGCACCCAAGCCTTCTCGCGCAGCCGGTCGGCTATGTAGACGCGGTCTTCTTCACGGAGGTGCCTGGACGGACCAAAAGGCGCGACCCCCGCGTAGATCGCAGGTGCTGCATTAGCTGGAAGTACCTTGTCCTGTCTGGAAGTTGAAGTTCACCGCATCTCCCACGTCGTGTGGGTCAGGCGACCGATTTGGCGGCGTCCAGGATGAGTTCGGCGACGGCCTTGGGGTGGCTGATCATCACGACGTGGGAGGAGCCGGGTACTTCGACGATCTTGCGGGCGTTGGCGCGGGTGTACATCCAGCGTTCGCAGGCGGGCGGGATGGCCTTGTCCTGGCCGGCGACCAGTCCCCAGACCGGGATGGTCTTCCAGGCGGCGGCGGTGGTGGGGAAGGTGAAGGAGTCTGCGTCGAACGGCCGTTGCGTGGCCTGGAGGACCTTGAAGTCGGTGGTGGGGATGTCGGCCGCGAAGGCCGCCTGGCCGTCCTTGCTCAGATACAAATCGGTACCGGTCGTGCCGTCGGCCTTCGTGTACGGCACCGGGACGCTCACCGGCCCGACCTCGCTGCCGGGGAACTTGGTGATGAGTTCGCCCTGTGTCTCGCCGACGTCGGGCACGAACGCGGCGACGTAGACGAGTGCCTTGACGTTGGTCTTGCCGGCGGCGGCGTTGGTGATGACGGTTCCGCCCATGGAGTGCGCGACCAGGACGACCGGTCCGCTGATGGAGTCCAGCAGGCTCGCGATGTAGGGGGCGTCGGTCGGGATGCCGCGCAGCGGGTTCGACCCGGCGATGGTGGTGTAGCCCTTGTGCTGCAGTTCCTTGATGGTGGCGTTCCAGCAGGACGAATCCGCGTAGCCGCCGTGCACCAGCACGATCGTGGGCTTCACCTTCGACTTCTCCTCACTCGTACTGGCCGGGGCGCTCGCCGCGTCGGCCGTTCCTGCGGCGCCGCCGACCAGCGCGGCAGCTCCGGCCACTGCCGCTCCGGCGGCGAGCACCTGGCGGCGGGAAACATCGGTACTCATGGGACTCCTCATGCATGGGGCTTGGGGAATGGGTGTGACGGAGAGCTCGCCGTCGAACAAGTGGAAGACAAGTGGGCGAGACGGATCGGCGGGGACGTGGGGGTGTGTCACGTCCCCTATCGGCCGGAGAGCGTCTGAGCCGCCTGGTGGATGACGGTCGCCACAGCGGTGGGTTCGGACACATAGACGGCGTGGCTGCCCGGTGTCTCGGTGACGATGGCGCCGGCTCGCTCGGACATGGCGCGCTGGGCCGTCGGCGGGATCATGCGGTCGTCGGTCGCGACCAGATACCAGGACGGCTTGGTCTGCCAGGCCGCCTCGGTGACCACTCCACCCAGCGCGGCGAGGCCCCAGGGAACCTGCGAGTCGGCCAGGAACGCCGCCAGCTCCTCGGGCACATCCGCCGCGAAGGAGGCGGCGAACTTGTCGCGGTCCAGGAACAGGAAGCCGTCCCGGGGCGGCAGGATGGGCGGCACCGGGTCCCCCGGTGCGGGGTCGGCGATGAGGGTGCCCACCGACTCGCCCTTGTCGGGGGCGAAAGCGGTGATGTAGACGAGGCCCGAGACCTTCTCGTGGTTGCCGGCCTGGGTGATCACGGCGCCGCCGTAGGAGTGGCCGACCAGGAGGGCGGGGCCGTCCAGTGCCTCAAGGATCTGGTGGGTGGCCGCGACGTCGCCCCCGAGGGAGAGCGTCGGGTTCTGCACGATGCTGACGCGGTAGCCCTGCTTGCTCAGGACGGTGTGGACGCCCTGCCACCCGGAGCCGTCCACGAAGCCCCCGTGGACAAGGACGATGTTCTTGAGTTGCGTGTTCTCGCTCATCGCTTCTCCTGTGCCGTCGAACGGATGAGGTCGCCCGGCATTCCCGCAGCCCCGGCGACAGGACTGTCATACGGGCTTCCGTCAGGTCCGCACATATATAGGGAGCTCAGGCATAGGAAAACTGACACAGGCGAGCCTTATGCTGCAGATCATGCGACATGAACTCGACGAAACGGACCGCCGCATCGTGGCTGTCCTGCTCGCGTCGCCCCGTGCCTCCTGGCGCGAGGTCGCCCACTGCCTGGAACTGTCCGAGCGCACTGTCGTACGCCGGGTCGCGCCCCTGTTCGCCGACGGCACTCTGCGCGCCACCGTGGTCCGCAACCCCACCCACATCCCCGGCGTCATCCCCATCTCGCTGCGTATCCACTGCCGTCCCAACAAGATCCGGCACGTGGCCGACGCCCTCGCTCACCGCAGCGACACCATCTGGGTCGAGATCCTCGGCGGAGGCGACGAGATCTCCGCCGTCTTCTTCCTCGACGGACCCGAGGCCCGCAACACACTTCTGCTGCGCGACCTGCCTGCCACCGACGCCGTGAACTCCTGGACCGCCCAAACCCTGCTGCGCGTCTTCCCCAACGCGTTCCGGTGGACCGCCGGCCTGCTCACCCCCGAGGAATCCGCCCGCCTCGCCCCCGCCCCGCTCGGCGCCCCACCTGCCCCACTCGCCATGGACACCGCACTGATCACGGCCCTGGCCGAGGACAGCCGCGCCACCTACACCGATCTCGCCCACCGCGTCGGCACGACCGCGCTCACCGCCCGCCGACGTCTCGACGCGCTTGTCGGCGGCCTTGTCGTACGCCTGGCCACCGAGGTGGATCTCGCCCTGCTCGGTATCCACGCCGAAGCCCTGCTGTGGATCACGGTGCAGCCCGGTGCACTGCAGGAGACCGCCCAGACCCTCAGCGCCCACCCCCAAGTCCGGTTCACCGCGGCCACGACCGGACCCGCCAACCTGCTGATCACCCTTGCCGCAACCGACCTCGACGCCCTCTACACCTTCCTCACCACCACCATCGGCACGCTGAGCCAGATCGTCGCCGTAGAGATCACGCCGCTGCTCGCGACCGCCAAACGCACCGGTCTCATCCGCCGGGTGACACCGTCGAGAACGGGCGGTGGATGACCGGTCGGTCGTATCAAGGGTGTGTCCCATGATCTGCATGACATGGCGCATCCGTGACACGTTTCCTGCGTCTTGCACCGCTGGACGCGTGCAGGTCGGCAGAAGGCCCGTATGACGGTGTTCTCGCGAAGCCGCGAAGGCTGAGGGACGGACGCGTTGAGAACGGGAGATGGCCATGACTGATCACGGTGCCGATCTGCTGATCCGGGCCGGGGTGGTGCACACGCTGTTGCCGGGGCAGCCTCCCCAGCGGTCGCTCGCGGTGCGCGGGGACCGCATCGTCGCCCTGTCGCCCGACCCGCACGGACTCGATGCCTGGGTGACCGGGCGAACCACGGTCCACGACCTGCCCGGGGCCACGGTTCTGCCGGCCTTCGACGACACCCACACCCATCTGATCTTCGCCGGATTCAGCGCGCACGACGTGCCGGTCCACCAGGCCCACGACATCCCCGGGTTCCTGGATCTGATCAGGCAACGGGCCGCCACCACCCCCGAAGGCGAGTGGATCCGTACCACCACCAACTGGCAGGAACTGAACCTGGCCGAGCGGCGGATGCCCACCGCCGCCGAACTCGACCAGGCCACCGACCGCCACCCGGTACTGGTCAAGCGCGGCGGTCACAACGACGTCGTCAACAGCTACGCGCTGCGCCTGGCGGGCATCACCGAGGACACCCCCGTACCGCCGGGCGGCGTCATCGGCCGCGACGCCGACGGCAGGCTCAACGGCCGGCTGATCGACAACGCCATGGGACTGGTGGAGCGCCTCGTCCCCGCGGAGGACCGGGCCCGGCAGATCGACGGGCTGCGCATCGCCAGCGGCCAGTACGCCGCCACCGGGATCGGTACCGTCCGCGACTGCATGGTCTTCCCCGAGCACTACGCGACCCTGCTGGCCGCCCGTGAGGCAGGGGCGCTCAACACCCGGGTACGCGCACTGATCTCGGCGTTCGGCCGGACCAGCACGGCCGAGATCGAGGACCTGCTCGACACCATGGAGGACTGGCGCTACAGCGCCGACCCGTGGCTGCGGGTGTGGGGCGTGAAGTTCGGCCTCGACGGCGGCCTGGAGGCCGGAGCCACAGAAGAGCCCTACGCCTGCGACCACGCCTTCTCCGGCATGCTGACCTGGGAGCCCGACGCACTGGCCGAGGCGGTCGAGGCCGTGGTCCGCCGCGGTTGGCGGGTCGGCACCCACGCCTACGGCGACCGCGCCGTACGCATCCTCCTGGACGTCTACGAACGCGTCCTCGCCCGCAACCCCGGACTGCCCGCCGGCACTCTCGTCATGGAACACGGCGGCCTGGCCGGCCCCGAACAGCGCGCCCGCGCCGTCGAGTTGGGCATCCCCGTCACCATCCAGCAGCCACTGCTGCACGACACCGCCGAGGTCGAGCGGGAGTACTGGGGCCCGGAACGGGTCGCCGCGCTCTTTCCCGCCCGGGGCTGGCTCGACCAGGGCGCGCAGATCACCGCCGGATCGGACTTCCCCGTCGGGCAGTTCGGCGCCATGCGCTCCGTCTGGGGCATGACCACCCGTCAGACCGTCATCGGTGTCCAGGGACCCGAGCACGCCATCACCTACGACGAGGCCGTCGCCCTGCACACCGTCAACGCCGCCCGCCTGCACGACGAGGAACACCTGCGCGGCACGCTCGCCCCCGGCCGTCTCGCCGACCTCACCATCTGGGACCAGGACCCCGCCCAGTGCCCGAGCGACGCCCGCCGCGACCTGAACCCCACGCACACCCTGCTCGGCGGCCGTCTCGTGCACGGCCCGAAGTCCACCGGCTGACCCTGATTCCTCCGGCAGTTGGCGCATCGGCACGAAGAACACCGAGAAGGGAAGCATCATGAATGACTCGACAGCAGGCATTCAGGTCGCCACGACAAGCGGCCTGGTGCGAGGCGCGTACGAGGACGGGCTCGCCGTCTTCAAGGGCGTGCCGTTCGCCGTTCCCCCGGTCGGCGACCTTCGCTGGCGCCCCGCTCAGCCACACCCGGGATGGACCGACGTCCTGGACGCCACGGTTCCCGGGCCGAGCGCACCTCAGCCCTATGCGGAAGGCGGAGACCCGATATTCGGCGCTCATGTCTTCCCGCCCTTCGACGAGGACTGTCTGACCCTCAACGTCTGGACACCGGCTGCCGACAACGCCGCGCGGCCGGTCCTGATCTGGATCCACGGCGGCGGGTTCGTCGCGGGATCCGCCAACGAGCCCTTCTACGCCGGCGACACCTTCGCCCGCGACGGCGACCTGGTCGTGGTGACGGTCAACTACCGCCTCGGAGCGCTGGGTTTCCTCTATTTCGGGTCCGAGCACGGCGGTTCGGACACGGAACCCGGCAACTACTGGCTCACCGACCACATCGTGGCCCTGCAGTGGGTCCGGGACAACATCGCCGCCTTCGGCGGAGACCCCGACAACATCACCATCGGCGGACAGTCCGGCGGCGCCTACTCCGCGGTCGCGCTCGCCGGGCACCCGCAGGCCAACACCCTCTTCCACCGCGCCATCCTCCAGAGCACACCCTTCGGCTTCCCGCTCCCGAACCGCACCGAATCCCAGCGGATCACCGCCACGTACCTGGACATCGTCGGCGCCAAGGACCTCGACGAACTGCGCCAGGTCCCCTGGACCCGCCTGATCGAGGCGTGGCCCGAGCTGTTCGAACGCTCCAACAAGTGGGGCTACTTGCCGGTGCCGATCAAGCCGGTGCTCGACGGCGTGACCATGGCCCGCGATGCGGTGGAACTGGCCCTTGACGGAGCCGCACTCGACATCGACATCCTGATCGGGTGGACCAAGGAGGAGGCCAACCTCCTGGCTGTCCTCCCGATGTACGCCGAGGCGACCCGGGAGCAGGTACTGGCCCGCGTGGCCGAGTCCTTCGGCGACAAGGCGGCAGAGGTCTACGCCGCCTACGAGGCCCGGCGCCCGGGTGCGACGCCCCAACAGGTCCTCATGGACCTGCTTTCCGACGAAAGGATCGTCGCGCCGGCCATCGAGGTGGCCGAGACGCGGGCCGCCCGCGGGCGACCGGTGTGGGCCTACCGCTTCGACTACCCGACCCCCGCGTTCGACGGCCGTCTGGCCGCCCCGCACGGTCTGGACCTGCCGTTCGTGTTCGACAACTTCGACAAGTGGTCGCACGCACCCCTGGTCGAGGGCATCGAATCACCGGCCCGGGACGGCGTGTGCGCGGCGATGCACCAGGCCTGGATCTCCTTCATCCGCACCGGAGACCCCAACCACGCCCAACTGCCCAAGTGGGAGCGCTACACCGAGGACCGGCCCACGACGATGCGATTCGACGCCGTCAGCACAACCACCGAGAACCCGCGAGAGCTCTGAACCGACAAGGTGTGACACCCGATCGCGAGTGTCACACCGCCCCAACCCCGTGCGACGACCCGCCGTACGGGCCTCTCGTCCTGAGATCGGGCGGCTTCGAACGGCCCGTTGGAACGGCGTGAGGACTAGTCTGCTGAACAGACGTCCCAGACCCCGGCGGCATGCAGTTGCTGAACGCAGATGGCTGCGGGGCGCGGACTCTTCGTCCGTCGCCCGGCGCATCCCTGGAGGGAACCGGGTTGATCCTCTGTCCTGCTGTGCGGGCCGCTGGACCGGCCGTCGCTCTGCCTCCGCCGAAAGTACGCCCCCGCCGGGACCGAGGCGCCATGCCCCTGCCACAGCTCACCGTCAACCGCCATGACCGGACGACACGGGCGCTGATCACCCTCGCCGGTGAGATCGACCTCGAATCCGCGCCGCTGGTGCGCGTCTTTCTGGAGCAGTGCCTGCGCGACGGTGTTCGCGCTGTCGACGTCGACCTCGCCCATGTCACCTTCTGCGACTGCACCGGGCTCAACGTGTTCCTCCGTGCCGCGCAGCAGACCGAAGCGCTCTGCGGGACCCTGCGCCTGCACCATCCGCCGACCACCCTCCTTCGGATGCTCGAAGTCGTCGGCGACCGGTTCCTGCTCCTCGGCCCTTCGTCCGGCCGACCGCCACCGCCTCGCGCGGACACCCCGGCCACGCCTGTTCCGGGCCCGGCGCACCGCTCTGTCCGACCGGTGTCCGTCCTGTCGGGAGTGCCTGCGGGCGGTGGCCCGGGTGGCGCCTGACAGCCGGTCGGAGCGCATCCAGGTGCTGGTGGCCGAGCAGGCGGCCCGGCGCGGTGTCCGGGTCGGTGTCATGGACGTGTGCACCGCGGCCGTGGCGGCGCTGCCGGTCGGTGGGGCCGGGCTGTCGGCGATGTCCCGGGCCGCGCCGAGCCATCCGCTGTGCAGCACCGACGACATCAGCGAGCAACTGGAGGAACTCCAGCTCACGTTGGGCGAGGGGCCGTGTGTCGACGCCTTCCGGCACGGCTCGGCCGTCCTGACGTCCGATCTGCTGACCCGTGAGCTCCAGGACCGTTGGATGGTGTTCGCGGACGCGGCCCTGGAAGCCGGGGCACGCGCGGTGTTCGCGCTCCCGCTGCAGATGGGGGCGATCAGCCTGGGGGTTCTGGACCTGTACGCCCAGGTTCCGGTACGGCTGAACGCGGAGGAACTGGCGGACGCGCTGGCGTTCGCCGATCTCGCGACTCTGGTGCTGCTCGACGCGCGCATCGACGAGACGGGCGGACCGCGTGACGGCCCCGTCGAGGACCTGGGCGCGTACCGGGCGGAGATAGACCAGGCCAGTGGCGTCCTGACCGTCCAGCTCGGCGTCGGCATCGAAGAGGCCTTCGTGCGGCTTCGTGGCCATGCCTTCGCGCAGGGACGCCGGCTGGCCGAGGTGGCCTCGGACGTGGTGGCCCGGCGGCTCCGTTTCTCACCGGACGCGGAGCCGGACCGGACCGGCGACCGAACCAGTGACGGGACCGACGACGGGACCGACGACCGGACCGGCGAGGAAACCTGACGCACGGGCGCCGTCCGAGAAACGTGCCGTACTTCCCGCCCCTCCGGGCCGGGACCAGTCCCAATCGAGGGTGCCCACGATGGATCAACAGCTCCTGGCCAAGACCTTCGTCGAGCTGGCCGACAATCTGGTCGCCGACTTCGATCTCATCGATTTTCTGCGCCTGCTGACCGATCGCTGCGTCGGCATGCTCGACGCGAGCGCCGCCGGCGTGCTGCTCGCCGACCGGGACGGCAAACTCCGCGTCATGGCCGCCTCCGACGAACAGGTGCGGCTGCTGGAGCTCTTCCAGCTCCAGAACGACGAGGGCCCCTGCCTCGACTGCTTCCGCACCGGCGCACCGGTGATCATCCACGATCTGACCCGGGAGATCGACCGCTGGCCGCGCTTCGTCACGGCGGCCCACCGCAGCGGATTCGGAGCCGTACAGGCCCTGCCCATGCGCCTGCGGGAGGAGACCGTGGGCGCCCTGAACCTCTTCCGCGCCGCACCCGGTCCCTTCGACCCGGTCGGCACGCCCATCGCCCAGGCCCTGGCCGACGTGGCCACCATCAGCCTGCTCCAACAACGCTCCAGCGTGCGCAGCACGGTCCTCAACGAGCAACTCCAGACCGCGCTGAACAGCCGGGTGCTGATCGAACAGGCCAAGGGGAAGCTCGCCGAACGCCAGGGCATCGACATGGAGCAGGCGTTCAGCGCGCTGCGCGGTTACGCCCGCGCCCACAACCGGCGGCTGTCCGACGTGGCCCGCGCCTTCGTCGACGACGCCGAACCCCTTGCCGGTCTGGGGGCCTGACCACCTTCGCCCCCGATTCCGTCAGGAACCGACCAGGGGCGACACCTTCGGCCAGTCTCGCGCATACCTGGTGAGAGGGCGGTGGACCGGCCCCTTCGCGGCAGTACTCTCGTCGTACGGTCCGCCCGAGACCCCGGCCCTCTCCGTATCGTCCGGTTCCGCGCAACAGAGGCCCTGCGCAAGGCGAAAGCCACCCCAGTGGCAGAGGAGTTGGGTCGCATGGGCCCGTATTCCGACCTGTTCGACGAGTTGCGTGTGGTCACGGCCGGCGGTGAGCTGGATCTGGTGACCGTGCCGGCTTTCGCGCGTGATCTGGAGGAAGCCCGGCACGGCGGCGGGCGGCTGCTCCTCATCGTGGATCTGCGCGGTGTCACATTTATGGACGGCAGCGTCCTGGACCCGCTGTACGCGGCGTGGAAGGACTGCCGTGAGCGGCTCGGATGGCTGCGGGTCGTGCACCACCTGCCCGGCGCGAGTCTCGTGTTCCGCGCCGCCGGTCTGCGGGACTGTTTCCCGCGGTACGCGAGCACCGAGGACGCCTGGCACGACGTACCCGCGGACCGTGCGACGGCCGACCGGGGCACGTAATGTACGGCGCGAGCCAGGCGACACCTCACCTCGAAGTGCCCGGCCCGCGCGGGACGGAGACGGGTGATCAGTGACGGCATGGCCGAGGTCCTGCGGTTGCTGCGTGAGGGTGAGGTCGCGGACCCCGCCCGGGCGTGTGCGCGGGCGCTGGGCGCCGCGGGTGTCGCGCTGTCGCTGCTGGTCGGTGCCGAGCGGACGGCCGAGCCGCTGTGGCACCACCCGGACCTGAGTGCCCGGTT
>NZ_JAWOAI010000292.1:0-12468 GCF_033194735.1 Streptomyces sp. W16 | reverse complement strand
CGCCGCCGCGGCCCGCGCCCTCACCTGGGCCCGCCTCGCCACCGCCGCCCAGGCCCTCGGCGTCGGGCTCGCCCTGCTCGACAGGACCGTCTCCTACGTCAAGCAGCGCACCCAGTTCGGGGTCCCCGTCGGCTCGTTCCAGGCCGTGAAGCATCAACTGGCCGATGCGAAGATCGCGTTGGAGTTCGCCCGCCCGCTGCTCTTCGGCGCCGCGCTCAGCATGACGGAATCTGACGTGGCCGCCGCGAAGGTCACCGCGTGCGAGGCGGCGTACGCGACGGCCCGTACGGCGCTTCAGCTGCACGGGGCGATCGGCTACACGGCGGAGTACGACCTGTCGCTGTGGCTGACCAAGGCCCGTGCCCTGCTCGCGAGTTGGGGCGACCCGGGTGAGTGCCGGGCCGCCGTGCTCGAAGGCTTCAGTGGTGGTGATCGCCGCTGGTGAGTTCCTTGTACTCCTCCACCGTCGGCTTCGCGATCCGCGTCTCCGGCCCGAACATCGCCTTGGCGAGCCGGGCCCGCACCCGCTGCCCGCCCTTGACCTGCCGCTCCACACCGTTCGCGTCGACCAACGGCCCGATGGCGTACGGCGGTTCCTGCTCGTGCTGGGTGAGTCTGAACAGCTCGTCCTGCGCGAGGGGTTCGTGGACCTCGACGTACTCGCCGTGCGGCAGCATCTTGATGAGACCGGACTCGCGGCCGTGCAACACCTTGTCCCGGTCCCGGCGTTGGAGTCCCATGCAGACGCGTTTGGTGGCGATGAAGGCGGCCACCGGCAGCACGAAGAACGAGACCCGCACGAACCAGGTGATCGTGTTGATCGACAGGTTCAGATGCGTGGCCACCACGTCGTTGCCGCCGCCGATCAGCAGCACTCCGTACAGACTCAGCCAGGCCACCCCGAGCCCGGTGCGCACGGGCATGTTGCGCGGCCGGTCCAGGATGTGGTGTTCGCGTTTGTCGCCGGTGATCCAGGCCTCGATGAACGGGTAGGCGCCGATGGCGGCGAGGATCAGCGGGAAGAGCGTGAAGGGGATGAAGACGCCCAACTCCAGTGTGTGGCCCCAGGCGTTGAGCTCCCATCCCGGCATCACCCGGATCAGTCCCTCGGAGAAGCCGAGATACCAGTCGGGTTGGGCGCCGGTCGTCACCAGGTCCGGCCGGTACGGTCCGAAGGCCCACACGGGGTTGATGCTGGCGATCCCACCCATGATGGCGAGGACGCCGAAGACGAGGAAGAAGAAACCGCCCGCCTTGGCCATGTAGACGGGCAGGAAGGGCATGCCGACCACGCTCTTCTGGTCCCGGCCCGGCCCGGGGTACTGCGTGTGCTTGTGGTAGAAGACCAGGATCAGATGCGCGACCACCAGGCCCAGCATGATCCCCGGCAGCAGCAGGACATGGATCGGGAAGAGCCGCGAGATGATGTCGTGCCCCGGGAACTCCCCGCCGAACAGGAACATCGACATGTACGTCCCGACGATCGGCACGGACAGCATCGCGCCGTCGGCGAAGCGGATGCCGGTGCCGGACAGCAGGTCGTCGGGGAGCGAGTAGCCGGTCAAGCCGGTGAGGATGCCGAGGAACAACAGGGTCCAGCCGAACACCCAGTTGAGCTCGCGCGGCTTGCGGTAGGCGCCGGTGAAGAACACCCGCATCATGTGGATGAGCATGCCGGCGATGAAGACGACGGCCGCCCAGTGGTGGATCTGCCGGATCAGCAGCCCGCCGCGCACGTCGAAGCTGATGTCGAGCGTGGACTCGAACGCCCGGGTCATCGGGATGCCGTTCAACGGCGTGTACGAGCCGTGGTAGATGACCTCGACACCGCTCGGTTCGAAGAACAGGGTGAGATACACGCCGGTGAGGATCAGGATGATGAAGCTGTAGAGGCAGATCTCGCCCAGCATGAAGGACCAGTGGTCCGGGAAGACCTTGCGCATATTGGCCTTGGCCAGCGCGTACAGCCCGAGCCGCCCGTCCGCCCAGTCGGCCAGCTTCTCCCCTTTACCGGCTTCGGCCGGCCGCCCGGCACCCACCGCTCCGTTCACCGATCGTGCGCCGTCCATACGTTCGCCGCCCTCCCCGTCGGATCACCCCACAGGGTGTCACGGGGCCCCGGCTAAGCCAACGGTGCGTCAGCAGGCAATGACAACCCGATCACCGCGGCCCGCCCCCGCGCGTGCAACACGGCCTCCTCATCGCCCAACTGCACGGCGTCGTAAGGCTCCAGAGTCAGCCCGGCCACCTGGGCGGTCCCGTCGAGCGCCACCACCAGAGCACCCGCGCACACCCGCAGCCGGCCGCGGACGACGGCCACCGTGGGGGCCGTAGCCCCAGCGCCCCTGCGCCACATGACGTTGAGGTTGACGACCGGGCCGTCCAGCAGCCGGCAGTCGGTGGGCACATCGCCTCTGAAGTCCCTTGGTACGTAACGGGTGTTGACCAGCTGTCGGGCGCCGCCGACGGTGAGGTCCATGCCGGCGCCCTCGACGACGGTCAGGGTCCGGTCGACGTCGGGGAAGGCGGAGAACGGCCCGTCCGCGCCGACCTCGGCCAGGCTCACCCGCCACGCGAAGTCGTGCATGTCCGCGCCCTCGGGCATGGCGGCGATCTCGCGGGTGACACCGCCACCGTTCTTCCAGGGCACGGTGGCGCGGGCCGAGGCGGGCAGGAACCGGATCATCGGACGATCCCCTGCTCCTGGGCCGCCGCGATCCACTGCGGGAACTCGCCCATCAGCCGGTCGTACAGCTCGTCGTCGGACTTCTTCCGGGGATCCGAACCAGCAGGGAAGAATCCGGCGTTGTCGACCACGCGCTTCTGCGGCACCGCCAACTCGTCGAGTCTGCGCAGGAATTCGAACTGCTTGCTCCGCGCCTTGCCGAATCCGACGAACTGCCAGAACAGCGGAAGCCGCGCCGCCTTGCACAAATACCGTTCCGCGGCGGCCTTGTCGCTGGGGCCGCCGTCGGTCTGGAAGACGACGAAGGCCGGGTCCTTCGCGCCGCTGTCGAGGTAGTGGTCGATGACGGCGTCCATGGCCAGGTGGTAGCTGGTCAGCCCCATGTGCCCGAGCCCGGAGACGATCCGCTCGATCCGCCCCTGGTGGTCGTCGAGGGCGATGTCCGTGACGGCGTCGACGTCCGTCGAGAAGAAGATCACCGGCACGGTCCCGTCGTCGTCCAGGTGCGCCGACAGCCCGAGCACCCGGTCGGCAAGCGCCTGCACACTGCCGTCCTTGTAGTACCGCCTCATGGAGCCCGAGTAGTCGACCACCAGATAGACGGCCGCCCGCTGCCCGTCCAGCCCGTGTTTGCGGAGCGAGACCCCGGCGCTCTTGTAGAGGCTGACCAGCGCGGGCGCGGTCTCCTCGACCTTGCTGAGCGAGATCGCGGCCACAGGGGCTCCCTTCGGATCACGGCGAAAAGGTCGAGATTACGCCACGCCGGTGCCGCGAGAGCGATGTCCCCCCAACCCCGGAATAAGGGACGTAACCGCCCCTACGCTGGGCCCCATGAAACGCGCCGGCGTCCTGATCCTCGCCGCCGTACCCGTCGTCCTCGCCGCGACGGCCTACGGCTCCACACCCACCGCTCACGACGACCCGCGGCCCGGTCCCCCGTCGGCCGCGGCGCAACACAGAGCAGCCGTGGGCCTGGCCGCGCCGGCCATGAAGAACCTCGCACAGGAGCTGGTGGCCAGCGCCGAGAACTCGACGCTCAACTGGCGAAGCGCGTACGGATATGTACAGGACATCGGCGACGGACAGGGCTACACCGCGGGCATCATCGGCTTCTGCACCGGCACCCACGACCTGCTCGTCCTGGTCGAGAAGTACACAGCCGCCCACCCCGACAACGGCCTCGCCCGCTACCTCCCCGCCCTGCGCAGGGTCGACGGCACGGACTCCCACCAGGGCCTGGACCCCGGCTTCCCGGCCGCCTGGCGCGCCGAGGCGAAGGTCCCCGCGTTCCAGGCGGCACAGGACGCGGAGCGCGACCGCATCTACTTCGACCCGGCGGTCAGCGCCGCCGAACGCGACGGCCTGGGCCCGCTGGGGCAGTTCATCTATTACGACGCGATGGTCTTCCACGGCCCGGGCACGGACGGTTTCTACGGCATCCGCACGCGCGCGATGCAGCGGGCCGCGCCCCCTGCCCAAGGCGGCGACGAGAAGGCCTACTTGAGCGCCTTCCTCGACGTCCGCCGCGCCACGATGCGGGCCAAGCACCCCGGGATCGACACCTCCCGCGTCGACACGGCCCAGCGGAAGTTCCTGGAGGAGGGGAACCTGACGCTGCGGACGCCGCTGGTGTGGAAGGTGTACGGGGAGACGTACCGGGTGCCGTAGAGGTGAGGCCGGACGCGCCGCGGCGCCTGCCGGTCCGGTCGGGGACTGAGCAAGCGCCGCGCTCTGTTCCGCACGCCATTGTGCGGGACGTCTGTCGAGGGGATTCCCCCTCGTTCTTCTTGGTGCCGTCAGACCATCAGCGAGCGGTCCGTCGGGCGGATCGGGGCCGGGAGTTCGCTGGCGCCCGTGAGGAAGCGGTCGACGCCGCGGGCGGCCGAGCGGCCCTCCGCGATCGCCCAGACGATGAGGGACTGGCCGCGACCCGCGTCACCGGCGACGAACACGCCGGGGACGTTGGTCTGGAAGTCGGCGTCGCGGGCGATGTTGCCGCGCTCGTCGAGGCCCAGGGCGAACTGGTCGACAAGACCGTTCTCGCGGTCCGTGCCGGTGAACCCCATGGCCAGCGTGACCAGTTGGGCGGGGATCTTGCGCTCCGTGCCCGGCTTCTGGGTCAGCTTGCCCTCGACGAACTCGACCTCGACGAGGTGCAGCCACTGGACGTTGCCGTCCTCGTCGCCCTCGAAGTGGGTGGTGTTGACGGAGTAGACCCGCTCACCGCCCTCCTCGTGCGCGGACGTCACCTTGTAGAGCATCGGGAAGGTCGGCCACGGCTGGGAGACCGGGTTCCGGTCGTCACCCGGGCGGGGCATGATCTCCAACTGCGTGACGGAGGCGGCCCCTTGGCGGTGCGCCGTACCCACGCAGTCCGCGCCGGTGTCGCCGCCGCCGATCACGACGACGTGCTTGCCCGCGGCCGAGACGGGGGCGGTGACGTAGTCGCCCTCCTGGACCTTGTTGGAGAGAGGCAGGTACTCCATCGCCTGGTAGACACCGGTCAACTCCCGCCCGGGGACGGGGAGATCACGCGCGGTGGTGGCACCGGCGGCGATGACGACGGCGTCGTAGCGCTTGCGCAGGTCGGTGGCCTTGAGGTCGACGCCGATCTCGACGCCCGTACGGAAGCGGGTGCCCTCCGCGCGCATCTGCTCGATACGGCGGTTGATGTGCCGCTTCTCCATCTTGAACTCGGGGATGCCGTACCGGAGAAGGCCGCCGATGCGGTCCGCGCGCTCGTAGACGGCGACGGTGTGACCCGCCCGCGTGAGCTGCTGGGCGGCGGCGAGGCCCGCCGGGCCCGAGCCGACGACCGCGACGGTCTTGCCGGAGAGACGCTCCGGGGCCTGCGGGGCGACATCGCCCGTCTCCCAGGCCTTGTCGATGATGGAGACCTCGACGTTCTTGATGGTGACCGGCGGCTGGTTGATCCCCAGCACGCACGCCGACTCGCAGGGAGCCGGGCACAACCGCCCGGTGAACTCCGGGAAGTTGTTGGTGGCGTGGAGGCGCTCGGAGGCTGCCGTCCAGTCGCCGCGGTAGGCGTAGTCGTTCCACTCGGGGATCAGGTTCCCCAGCGGACAGCCGTTGTGGCAGAACGGGATACCGCAGTCCATGCACCGGCCGGCCTGCTTGCCGATGATCGGCAGCAGTGAACCGGGGACGTAGACCTCGTTCCAGTCCTTGAGACGGACGTCCACGGGGCGGGACTTGGCGACCTCGCGCCCGTGGTTCAGAAAGCCCTTCGGGTCAGCCATTGATCGCCGCCTCCATCATCTTCTCGGTGATCTCGGTCTCGGAGAGACCCGCTCGCTCGGCGGCGTCCTTGGCGGCGAGCACTGCCTTGTATGCGCTGGGGATGATCTTGCTGAAGCGGTCCACGGAGACGGCCCACTCGGCGAGCAGCTTCTCGGCGACCGTGGAACCGGTCTCCTCGGCGTGCCGGCGCACCACGTCGTGCAGCCACTGCTTGTCGGCGTCGTCCAACTCCCCTACGGCGCCCGCGTTTCCGACATTCACGTTGTCGGGGTTCAGGTCGATGACGTAGGCGATGCCGCCGGACATGCCCGCCGCGAAGTTGCGGCCGGTCTCGCCCAGGACGACCGCCCGGCCGCCGGTCATGTACTCGCAGCCGTGGTCGCCCACACCCTCGGAGACCACGGTGGCACCGGAGTTGCGGACACAGAACCGCTCGCCCGTACGCCCGCGCAGGAACAGCTCGCCGCCGGTCGCGCCGTAGGCGATGGTGTTGCCCGCGATGGTGGAGAACTCGGCGAGGTGGTCGGCGCCCCGGTCGGGACGGACGATGACCCGGCCGCCCGAAAGGCCCTTGCCCACATAGTCGTTGGCGTCGCCCTCCAGGCGCAGCGTGACACCGCGCGGGAGGAAGGCACCGAAGGACTGGCCCGCGCTGCCGGTGAAGGTGATGTCGATGGTGTCGTCGGGCAGACCCGCCCCGCCGAACTTCTTCGTCACCTCGTGGCCGAGCATCGTGCCGACCGTGCGGTTGATGTTGCGGATCGCGACCTGCGCGCGGACCGGCTGGGCGTCCGTGGCGCTGGACGCGGCCAGGGCGTCGGCGGCGAGCTTGATCAGCTCGTTGTCGAGCGCCTTCTCCAGGCCGTGGTCCTGCTTGATGACCTGGTGGAGGGCGGCGCCGTCCGGGAGTTCGGGGACGTAGAAGAGGGGGGCGAGGTCCAGGCCCTGCGCCTTCCAGTGGTCCACGGCCCGCTCGACATCCAGCGTTCCCGCCTTGCCGACGGCTTCCTCGATGGTGCGGAAGCCCAGCTCGGCGAGGATCTCGCGGACCTCTTCGGCGATGAACTGGAAGAAGTTCACGACGTATTCGGCCTTGCCGGCGAACCGCTCGCGGAGCACCGGGTTCTGGGTGGCGATGCCGACCGGGCAGGTGTCGAGGTGGCAGACGCGCATCATGACGCAGCCGGAGACGACGAGCGGCGCGGTCGCGAAACCGAACTCCTCGGCGCCGAGCAGCGCGGCGATGACGACGTCACGGCCGGTCTTCAGCTGACCGTCGGTCTGGACGACGATCCGGTCGCGAAGTCCGTTGAGCAGCAAGGTCTGTTGGGTCTCGGCGAGGCCCAACTCCCAAGGTCCACCGGCGTGCTTGAGCGACGTCAGCGGGGAGGCACCCGTACCGCCGTCGTGGCCGGAGATGAGGACGACGTCCGCGTGCGCCTTGGAGACACCCGCGGCGACCGTGCCGACACCGACCTCCGAGACCAGCTTGACGTGAATCCGCGCCTGCGGGTTCGCGTTCTTCAGGTCGTGGATCAGCTGGGCGAGGTCCTCGATGGAGTAGATGTCGTGGTGCGGCGGCGGGGAGATCAGACCGACACCCGGGGTCGAGTGACGCGTCTTCGCGACCCACGGGTAGACCTTGTGGCCGGGCAGCTGACCGCCCTCGCCGGGCTTGGCGCCCTGGGCCATCTTGATCTGGATGTCGTCCGCGTTGACCAGGTACTCGGAGGTGACGCCGAAGCGGCCGGAGGCGACCTGCTTGATGGCGCTGCGCCGGGCCGGGTCGTAGAGCCGGTCCGCGTCCTCGCCGCCCTCACCGGTGTTGGACTTGGCGCCCAGCTGGTTCATGGCGATGGCGAGGGTCTCGTGCGCCTCCAGGGAGATGGAGCCGTACGACATGGCGCCGGTGGAGAAGCGCTTGACGATCTCGGAGACGGGCTCGACCTCGTCGATGGAGATCGAGGGCCGGCCCGACTTGAAGCCGAAGAGGCCGCGCAGGGTCATCAGCCGCTCGGACTGCTCGTTCACGCGGTCCGTGTACTTCTTGAAGATGTCGTAGCGGTTGGTGCGCGTCGAGTGCTGGAGGCGGAAGACCGTCTCCGGGTCGAACAGGTGCGGCTCGCCCTCGCGGCGCCACTGGTACTCGCCGCCTATGTCGAGGGCGCGGTGCGCGGGCGCGATGCCGCTGGCCGGGTACGCCTTCGCGTGCCGAGCGGCGACCTCCTTGGCGATGACGTCGATGCCGACGCCGCCGATCTTGGTGGCCGTACCGCTGAAGTAGCTGTTGACGAACTGCTCGTCCAGGCCGACCGCTTCGAAGACCTGGGCGCCCCGGTAGGAGGCGACCGTCGAGATGCCCATCTTGGACATGACCTTGAGGACGCCCTTGCCGAGCGCGTAGATCAGGTTGCGGATGGCCTGCTCGGCCTCGATGTCGGTGAGGAACGTGCCCGCGCGGACGAGGTCCTCGACGGACTCCATCGCCAGGTACGGGTTGACGGCCGCGGCGCCGAAGCCGATGAGCAGGGCGACGTGGTGGACCTCGCGGACGTCACCGGCCTCCACCAGCAGGCCCACCTGGGTGCGCTGCTTGGTGCGGATGAGGTGGTGGTGGACGGCGGCGGTGAGCAGCAGCGAGGGGATCGGCGCGTGCTCGGCGTCGGAATGCCGGTCCGAGAGGACGATCAGGCGAGCACCGTTCTCGATCGCGGCGTCGGCCTCGGTACAGATCTCGGCGAGGCGGGCGGCGAGGGAGTCGCCGCCGCCGGAGACCCGGTACAGGCCGGACAGGGTCGCGGCCTTCATGCCGGGCATGTCGCCGTCGGCGTTGATGTGGATGAGCTTGGCCAGCTCGTCGTTGTCGATCACCGGGAAGGGCAGGGTGACGCTACGACAGGAAGCGGCCGTCGGCTCAAGCAGGTTGCTCGCCGGACCGAGGGACGAACGCAGGGAGGTCACGAGCTCTTCCCTGATCGCGTCCAGCGGCGGGTTGGTGACCTGCGCGAACAGCTGGGTGAAGTAGTCGAAGAGCAGCCGCGGGCGGGCGGAGAGCGCGGCGATCGGCGAGTCGGTGCCCATCGAACCGATCGGCTCGGCACCGGCCTTGGCCATCGGCGCGAGGATGACGCGCAGCTCTTCCTCGGTGTAGCCGAAGGTCTGCTGGCGGCGGGTGACCGAGGCGTGGGTGTGCACGATGTGCTCACGCTCGGGCAGGTCGGACAGCTCGATCTCGCCGGCTTCGAGCCACTCGGCGTACGGCTTCTCGGCGGCGAGGCCGGCCTTGATCTCGTCGTCCTCGATGATGCGGTGCTCGGCGGTGTCCACGAGGAACATGCGGCCGGGCTGGAGGCGGCCCTTGCGGACGACCTTCGCGGGGTCGATGTCGAGGACGCCGACCTCGGAGCCGAGAACGACGAGGCCCTCGTCGGTGACCCAATAACGGCCGGGGCGCAGGCCGTTGCGGTCGAGGACCGCGCCGACCTGGGTGCCGTCGGTGAAGGTGACGCAGGCCGGGCCGTCCCAGGGCTCCATCATCGTGGAGTGGAACTGGTAGAAGGCGCGGCGGGCCGGGTCCATGGAGTCGTGGTTCTCCCACGCCTCCGGAATCATCATGAGCACGGAGTGCGGCAGCGAACGCCCACCGAGGTGGAGCAGCTCCAGCACCTCGTCGAAGGACGCGGAGTCGGAGGCCTCGGGCGTGCAGATCGGGAAGATGCGGTCGATCTTCTCCTGGTCCCCGAAGAGGTCGGAGGCGATCTGGGACTCGCGGGCCGCCATCCAGTTGCGGTTGCCCTTGACCGTGTTGATCTCGCCGTTGTGCGCGACGAAGCGGTACGGGTGGGCGAGCGGCCACGACGGGAAGGTGTTGGTGGAGAACCGGGAGTGCACGAGCGAGATCGCGGAGGCGAAGCGCCGGTCGGACAGGTCCGGGAAGAAGGGCTCCAGCTGACCGGTGGTGAGCATGCCCTTGTAGACGATGGTCCGCGCGGACAGCGACGGGAAGTAGACGCCGGCCTCGCGCTCGGCGCGCTTGCGCAGCGCGAAGGCCTTGCGGTCGAGGTCGATGCCCTGGGTCTGCCCGTCGCTCACGAAGAGCTGACGGAACAGCGGCATGGTCGAACGGGCCGTGGCGCCGAGGAGTTCGGGCGCGGTCGGAACCTCGCGCCACCCCAGGACCGTGAGGCCTTCCTCGGCGGCGATCGTCTCAACCTGCGAGACGATCGCGTCGGCGGCGTCCTCGGGCAGGAAGGCGATGCCGACCGCGTATCCACCGGCGGCGGGCAGGTCGAATCCGGCCACCTCGCGGAAGAAGGCGTCCGGCACCTGGGACAGGATGCCCGCGCCGTCGCCGGAGTCGGGCTCGGCACCGGTAGCACCGCGGTGCTCCAGGTTGCGCAGCACTGTGAGCGCCTGCTCGACCAGCGCGTGGCTCGCCTCGCCGGTGAGGGTGGCCACGAAGCCGACGCCACAGGCGTCGTGCTCGTTGCGGGGGTCGTACATACCCTGCGCGGCAGGGCGAGCATCCATGAAGGACCAGTTCTGGCCATTCGCGGGCTGCTGGGACGGCTGGCGCGGCGTACGCATCGGCTCTCCCGTCGTCGTCGTGGCATATGCATGTGCGTAGGGACGACGTTGGCCCTCTGCGAGTTAGCGCAAAATTTCGTGCAGGTTACATGATGGAACGGTTCTCGGGAACCGGATACTCCGTTCCAACATGCGGACGCCGCGGGTTGGCGGCGGTGCACCGCACACGCGGTGAAGGTTAAGGGGACCAAAGCGGACAGATCGATGTCCGTCAGTCCAGGGCAGAGGGAGCGTCGTCGCCCATCCCGCGGGTGCGCCGCGAGCGTCATTGCCCACAGCGCTTACGGCTCATGCCCAGTGGTTAAGCGTTCGAAACCAGCGAGTAACGGCTACTTATGCAGACCACCGCATAAGTGCGCGTCGAGCTATCCTACGACCGTTCCGAACAGGGTGCCCAGGGCGTACGTCACACCGGCCGCCGCACCACCCAGCGCGAGCTGCCGCAGCCCGCTGAACCACCAGGTCCGCGCGGTCACGCGAGCCACCACCGCACCACAGCCGAACAGCCCGACGAACGCGAGCAGCAGCGCCGGCCACAGCGCGGTCGCCCCGAGCAGGAACGGCAGCACGGGAAGCAGCGCGCCCAGCGCGAACGACCCGAAGGACGACACGGCGGCGACGATCGGCGAGGGCAGGTCACCGGGGTCGATCCCCAGCTCTTCCCGAGCGTGTATCTCCAGAGCCTGCTCGGGATCGCGCGAGAGCTGCCGGGCGACTTCGCGGGCCAGCCCGGCCTCGACCCCGCGGCTCTCGTAGAGGGAGGCGAGCTCGCTCTCCTCATCCTCCGGATGCTTGCGCAACTCCCGGCGCTCGACCTCCAGTTCGGCCTCGACCAGCTCACGCTGGGAGGCGACGGAGGTGTACTCGCCGGCCGCCATGGAGAAGGCGCCGGCGGCGAGCCCGGCCAGCCCGGTGATGACGACGGTCTGATGACTGACGGCACCGCCGACGACACCGGTCATCAGGGCGAGATTGGAGACGAGACCGTCCATGGCGCCGAACACCGCGGGGCGCAGCCAGCCACCGTTCACATCGCGGTGGGTGTGGTTGTCGCGGTGCGCCTCGTGGAGCGTCGCTTCGGTCTCGATGATGGCCATGCGGTGGTCCCCCAGGAGGCTGACAAGCGCCTAAGGTAAGGCTAACTTTGGACAAGTTCTACTCTTTGACAATACTCAACATACGCCTTTCATTTCCCACCCTCCAGCAAGGAAAGGCTGCGCTAACCAGCACCTTTACCATCGAACGCTCATCCGTGAAGACCCCCAATCAAATGTCGACCGGGTGACGCTGCACTCCGTCAGGCTCTGCCGAAGGCCTCCCGTGGGAGATATCCGCAAAGGGTTCCGCGCCCTGAGGGAACCCCGTAGGAGAGGCCGCGTATGGCATCGATCGCCTGCATTCCCCCGGTCCCGGCGCCCAAGAACGCCGCCGAACTCCGCGAACGGGCACGCGGCGCGCTGCTCGGCCTGGCGGTGGGCGACGCCCTCGGGGCACCGGCGGAGAACATGAAACCCTCGGAGATCCGCGCCCGTTGGGGCCGCATCACGGGCTACGTCGCGGAGAACCCGGCCGGCACGGACGACACGGAGTACGCGATCTTCTCCGGCCTGCTCCTGGCCCGCCACGGCTCGGCGCTCACGCCGACCCACGTGGAGGCGGCGTGGCACGAGTGGATCGCGGACCGCGACGAGGGCCCGTTCAGGGGCGCGGGCTTCAGCGAACGCGGCACCCTGGAGAACCTCCGCCGAGGCCTCGCGGCCCCCATCTCGGCACAACACCGCCACGCCTGGAGCGACGGCCTGGCCATGCGGGCAGCCCCGTTCGGCGTCTTCGCGGCGGGCCGCCCGGCGGAAGCAGCCCGCTTGGTGGCGATCGACGGTTCGGTGAGCCACGACGGCGAGGGCATCTACGGCGGCCAGGCGGTGGCGGCGGGC